>NZ_JBHTCP010000052.1:0-226350 GCF_042665465.1 Fictibacillus iocasae
CAACCTTAAATACAACAATAGAGGAAGCTATAAACGCTCCCTCTATTGAAGCTGGCCAAATTGACAGCTTCGTTCATATCAGTATAAGGGCAACTAAGGCTGACTTAAAGGCAGGGCGTCAGCCAAGTTTTCTTTACACTTTAAAATTATAACTTTTTAGCAGGGAAGAAATTCGACGCAGTCAAAAAGTTTAGGAAAAAAGTATAAGGGCAACTAAGGCTGACTTAAAGGCAGGGCGTCAGCCAAGTTTTCTTTACGTTAATCCACTACCGCGTTACAAGATGGTATATAAATATAATTATACAATAATTCGACAAATGCTTAACAAAATACCTTTGTAAACGATATATAAGAAAAGCTAGATAAGTCTAAAGAACTATCTTTATGATAAATAGCTTATATGAAGGAGTGGAGACGATGGCGATTCGCAAAAAGTTATTTTTGATTATCTTTCTTGCTTGTCTTATTTTGGGCGGGATTTTGACGTTTTCAATTTATGAAAATATGCTGGCTAGTGAAAGAACAGAGCAGTTTGAACGTGAACAATTACAGCGCCTTCGGTTAGCTGACCAATTAAAGCTTGATGTTGTGCAAGTTCAGCAGTGGCTGACGGATATTAGTGCAACGAGGGCAGCGCCAGGGCTAGATGATGGCTTTGTTGTGGCAGAAGAGTACGCAAAAGATTTTGATAAGACGTTAAAAACATTGAAGCAAGGAAGAAATAATGAGGAGCTTCAGTACCTTCAGATTTCCTTCAATGACTATTATCTTTCAGGAAAGAAGATGGCTCAGTCCTATATAGACGGCGGTCCTGAAAAAGGGAATGTCATGATGAAAGAGTTTGACCAGGCTGCAAGCGACATTAACGAAAGAGTAGACCGATATATCGACGAATCCATTGCTGAATCACAAAAAGACACTGAAGCGTTTAAAAAGGATATGGAGTATATGACGAAACTTACACTTATCTTAATGATCGTGGGTTTAATCGTAACGGCAACCATTAGTCATTTCATTTCCTCTAGAATTGCTAATCACTTAAAACTCCTCCAAGAAAAGGCAAATCTTATTGCTCAAGGAAACCTCTCCATCCCAGTAGATGTATTATCCAAAGATGAAATAGGCATGCTGTCACAGTCATTCGAGGAAATGCGCCAGCAGCTTAAATCGCTTGTTCAATCTATACAGCAGCAGTCGAAGGAGATGAATACTACCTCTTTTTCCATACAATCCGGTGTCAATCAATCGGGACAGGCTTCTACTCATATTGCCGATGCCATTACGGAAGTGGCAAGCGGTGTAGAGCATCAGTCCATTCAAGCGTCATCTATACTAGAAGCCATACAAGGCATAAACGGCAGCGTGAATACAGGACACGAGGCTGCAGAAAAAACGATACGAAGTGCTGTTGAATCGACCAATGCAGCAATGGACGGAAAAACAAAAATTTTAGACGGCATCTATTTATTTCAGGAGACTGTAAAAGACTTAGAAAAAACGACCGCCACCATTCGTAATCTTGAGAACAAAGCCAATGAAATTGGGGGGATCAGCGAATTAATCCATAATATATCCGATCAGACGAATTTGCTGGCCTTAAATGCTACGATTGAGGCTGCTCGCGCAGGGGAACATGGTAAAGGCTTCGCCGTAGTGGCGAGTGAGGTGAGAAAGCTTGCGGAAGAAACGAAAGAGGCGACAAGCCGGATTACCACGCTTATTCAAGACACACAGAAGGATACGAAAACGTCGCTTTCTTATATTGAGCAGAATCTTCTTCAATTCTCTGAACAAGAGCGTGTATTTTTAGAAAGTGGGCAATCACTCGATGTTATTGTTGAAAACGTACAAGGAACAGAAACGCAAATTCAAGACTTAATGGAAGGACTTCAGACGATTCGCCAGAACGCAGCAAGTGTGCAAGGTATGGTTGAAGAAATCACCGCAATCTCTGAAGAATCTTCTGCATCCTCCGAAGAAGTGGCCGCATCTGCCCAGGAACAAACCGCATTGCTCAGCCAGATTTCTGGGGACATGAAACACTTAACCCACTTGGCTCAGGAGCTTTCCGTGAAAGCAGATTCTTTCCAGGTTTAAGATGACCATTTTGAAAGGGAATGGTGGTTCGATGCATTTACAATCTTTCACAGGCATTGCCTCGAAAGGTTCATCCATGCATCGGGCCACTTTTTTTGCGCCTTTTCACGATAAAAGCAACTAAGGCTGACTTAATGGTTAACGTCCAGGATTTGCTTTAGATCGCCTGATGTTAATTGTATAAAATTGTAACCGCTAACAACGTGATAGGTGCTGGATTTTTGGTGTGTGATTCTAAATCCAAAAAACTGCTACCTTAAGCAAAATTCCATAGCTTATAAAAATGTAAGGGTTTTCTTACTATGAAGGTAGTAGAAATACAGAGTGATTTAGGGCGGTGAGTGTATGGACGTGAAAATCCAGCAACCAGAACAGCAGCTAATAGACCCTCTCGTAAAACAAGGGGCAAAGAGTAAACGATATAAAAAGACGGCCAAGCGAATCAATAATCAAAAGTATTTGCAAATCATGGCCCTTCTTGGTGTCGTATGGATGTTCATCTTCAATTACATCCCGATGTATGGACTCATTATTGCGTTTAAAGAATTTAACATCATTCAATCCATTTCTGAAGCACCATGGGTAGGTCTGATGCAGTTTAAGGAATTCTTACAGGACGAGAATTTCTTGATTGTCTTGAAAAATACGCTCGGTATGAGCTTGATCAAGCTCTTGATCGCCTTTCCGCTACCGATTATATTCGCCCTTCTGCTTAACGAGCTGACGTCGCTAAAGCTGAAGAAAGCGGTACAGACGATTTCCTATTTGCCACACTTTATCTCGTGGGTTGTTCTTGGCGGAATTTTGACAACATGGCTTGCGGATATAGGTGTCATCAATGATGTGTTACTAAGTCTTGGTATGATCGACGAACGAACGAATTTCCTGGCAGAGCCTGATAACTTCTGGGCGATCGTCATTTTATCAGATATTTGGAAAGAGCTTGGCTGGTCAGCAATCATTTACTTGGCTGCCATTGCCGGTGTATCGACAGAGCTGTATGAAGCAGCAACGATTGACGGGGCGAATCGCTTCCAGAAGATGTGGCATGTAACATTGCCGGCAATCATGCCGACAATCGCCATTTTGTTCATTCTTGCCGTGAGCGGCGTTCTGAACTCAAACTTTGATCAGATCTTAATTTTGAAGAACTCATTAAACGAAAGCGCAAGTAACGTTATCGATACGTATGTGTATCAGCTTGGTATCCAAAATGCGAGATACTCGTATGCAACAGCAGTAGGATTAATGAAAGCCATTATCGCGTTCATCCTTCTTCTATCCGCGAACAAAATCATGAAGAAAATTAACGGTACGTCGTTATTCTAGGAGGTGAGAATTCTTGTTTAAACTTTTCAAACGCAACAGGAGAACAACAAGTGAGTATATCTTTGATAATATTAATATCCTGATCATGCTCGCCATCTGTGCGATCACACTTTACCCGATTTGGTACGTTATCGTGAACTCGCTCAATGATGGCATGGATGCTATGAAGGGCGGCTCCATCTATTGGTGGCCGAGAGAGTTCTCCCTCGAGAACTATAAAGCTGTATTCAACAACCCAGGTATTCTGCAATCCTTTGGGGTGACGGTTGCCAAGACAGTTATCGGAACGGTCATCCACGTGTTCTTTACAGCGATGGTCGCATATGCGATTTCACGTAAAGACCTTTACGGCCGCAAGCTGTACATGATGATTGGTATTGTAACCATGTTTTTCAGTGGAGGTTTGATTCCTTACTTCCTTTTGATAAGAGATCTCGGGCTTTTCGATAACTTCTTAGTGTATATCATTCCGACGATGTTTAACTTTTTCCACCTGATTATCTTTGTTTCGTTCTTCAGAGAGCTTCCCGCTTCACTGGAGGAAGCAGCTAAGATGGACGGAGCGAACGATTTCACCATTTTTATTAAAGTGATCATTCCGCTTTCCATGCCGGTTATCGCGACAATCGCTCTTTTCCAAGGTGTGTATCAATGGAACGACTATTTCGCAGGTGTGATCTTCGTCAACGATCCATCGCTTCAGCCGATCCAGACGTATTTGTATAAGGTTGTCGCTGAATCAAGCTCGAACCAGATGATGATGAATGCAGCAGGAACAATCGCGACCAAAACGGTCACCTCGCAATCCATTAAGCTTGCCACGATGGTTGTCACCACATTGCCAATCGTGCTTGTGTACCCGTTCTTGCAGAAGTATTTTGTAAAAGGAATGCTGATCGGCTCTGTAAAAGGCTGATTACCATTTAAAGCTTTGGTTATGAAGGGATGATCCCCCTTTTAACAGGGAAGGCACAAGCGGCCTTCCCAATATATTTGATTCATTCTATACTTTATAAAAAGAGAGGGATAAGAAGATGAAAAAATCATTATTCAAAAGCTTTTCATTGCTTCTTGTTTTGTCATTGTTTGTCGGACTTTTCGCCGGCTGTTCTAGTGATAAAGATGAAAGCGCTTCCGGTGAAAAGAAATCAAAAGCAACAGCAAACGAGCCAGGCTGGAAAACGAATAAGGATCCAATCACGTTCGATTGGTACGTGAACTTCTCGTGGTTCGCACACAAATGGGGAGACGATGCTGTCTCTAAGTATGTAACAGATAAGACGGGTGTTTCGGTTAACTTCATTTCACCTGCTGGAAACGAAGCAGAAAAGATGAACACCATGATCGCATCAGGCAAGCTTCCAGATTTCATCACAATTGGCTGGTGGGAAGATGCTGTGAAAAAGATGGTTGAAGGTGAGCTTGTTCTTCCATTAAACGAGTTAGCTGATCAATACGACCCGTATTTCTATAAAGTAACAGACGATGCAAAAGTTGAATGGTACAAACAAGAAGACGGCAATACGTACGGCTATCCGAACGCTTCGTCTTCACCAAAAGACTTTGACAAGTACAAAGAGCTTAAGCCGTCTAACCAGACGTTCCTAGTAAGAAAAGATATGTACGAAGCAATCGGCAGCCCAGACATGAGCACGCCGGAAGGATTCTTAGGCGCACTTAAAGCAGCAAAAGAAAAGTTCCCAGAAGTGAACGGTGCACCGCTTATTCCATTCGGTATGAACGAGTTCACGGATGTAGGTAACACATCTCTTGAATTATACTTGCAAAACTTCCTTGCCATTCCTATGGAAAAAGACGGCAAGGTGTACGACCGCTCGCAAGATAAAGAATACCTTGACTGGTTGAAGACATTCCGTCAAGCGAACGAAGATGGATTATTGGCAAAGGATATCTTTATCGACAAGCGTCCACAAATGGAAGAAAAGATTGCACAAGGCCGTTACTTCGCGATGCTGTACCAGCGCAGTGACCTTGCTGCACAGCAGCACGCACTATACCAAAAAGATCCAAACTCTGTATACATTGCAGTTGACGGACCAGCAAACTCGAAAGGCGATGCACCGACTCTAGCAGGCGACAGCATTTCTGGCTGGACCGTTACACTCATTTCTAAAGATGTGAAAGACAAAGAACGCGCGATTCAGTTCTTGACGTACATGATCAGTGAAGAAGGACAGAAGGATCTTTACCTTGGTAAGGAAGGCGAAACGTATACTGAAAACAACGGAAAGCCTGAATTCAAGCCTGAAGTTCTTGATCTGTTAAATAAAGACCGTGCAGCGTTCGACCAAAAGTATGGTGCTTCTTATAAGTACTGGATGCTGATGGACACGAACATGAACCTGAAGTGGCTTCCGCCTTCATCTGAGCCATTCAAACAAATGGAAGATTGGACGAAAGGCAAGACAGTAAGCTTTGCTGAGTTCGATGGCATTAACCCGACTGGAACATCTGCAGAAGGTGTGGCAGCGAGCAAAATCGCACAAGAATGGGGCAAGACCCTTCCGAAGCTTCTTCTAGCGAAGTCAGACAAAGAGTTCAACAAGATCTTCAAAGAATTCAAGAAAAAGCGTGATTCTTACGGATATGAGAAAGTAGAAAAGTATCAGCAGAAGACATACGAAGATAACAAAAAGAAGCTGGATTCAGCTTCGAAATAATCACAAACCAAAAAGGCATCTTTAGAGTAACTCATCTAAAGATGCTTTTTTGTATTGTTAGTTTCATTCTTTGCAGAATTGAAAGCACGAAGAAGAGGTTGATCTCCGTTACAGGTGCACGCTTTCCGCGGGGTGATGGCGAAAAGCAGAAAGGGCTTGTCCAGCCCCGACAAGCAAATGAGAATGGGACCGGTAAGTCGCCTTTTGACTTATTGGGCACTTTCTCATTTGACCTCGAGGGGCTAGCCCTTTCTGCTGGACAAGGTGAGCTATCCGCCGCAAGCGCCATTGGAAGCTCTCACCTGTCTCACTCATCCCGCTGGAGTCGGCACCTTTCACTTCAATCAACTAGGCAGTGATGAATTCTAAAGAAGACTAAAAGAATGCTAGATAGATTACCGTTTGGGCCAACTGCAGGATTCTTAACTCCAGAAGCTTTTCTACCATTCTTCAAAGTCTCCTGTACATGTTTTCAATAGTATCTCTAGATGAATGAATATCATGCAGTAACTCTCCGATGTTCATTTAGGCTACTTGATTCCTTCTTTGAATAAGTTGATCGGAGTGTAGGACGCCGACTCCTCGAAAATGACAGGGCACATTTTCTTCGTGCGATGTCTTGCTCTAGTAGTCTTACTTATCCTGCGGGACGAGTGGGAAGGTGAGCCCCTTCAATGGCGCTTGCGACGAAGGGGCTCACCTCCCGCCCCGCGGAAAGCGTGCGTCCGAAACGCAGATCAACTACTACGTTGAATGCTTAATCCTCTAGAATTATTAAAATCTCAATACTAAATATTAGAAAACTTAAAATTAAGCTTTATTACTAAACCAATTCCTTTATACTTTAGGTAGATTGTAAATCAGCGGGTGTGAGGTTATGTGGGTGTGGCATTTTATTAGCAGCAGGCTGGATCGGCTTTCGCTTCAGGAGAAGCTGATTGCTTTGTATGTTGTGATTATTATTATTCCGATTAGTATTTTTACGTTTTATTATACGAACGACGTGTATGACCGGGCGATTTATGATATTCGCAAAGAGAATGAAAATGCGATGGAGATTGAGAAGGTCATCATTAAGAACAATATTGAAACGATGAGAAGAACGGCGCAGATGGTCGTGTCGGACATGGAATTTATTGATTTCGTGCGGTCGAGAAACGAAGCCAATGTGGATGAATTGATTCATTTTAAAATGAATGCGTTTTCGAATGTGTCGAGGCTGCAGGTGAACAATCCGGCCATTGAAAACATTCGCCTTTATACGTCCAATCCGTACGTCACGGAAATGTGGCCGATTCTGTTCAGTGAGGACCGAATCATGAAAAAGCCGTGGCGGCAGGAGGTTGTGAGTCGAAATGGCATGGAGATGTGGCAGTTTGATCAGCAGACAGAGGATGTTCTGAACCGGCTTCCGTCTCAAAACACGTCGAAGATTTCTTTACTGCGTGAGCTCGATTATCCGAAAGACGAGCATTTGGGCATTATTGAGATCAACATGCTGCTGAAGAACTTTTTTCCGAAAATGTTTGGTACGGTCAATGACAGAAGCTCAGTTTATGTGGTGCTCGACCGGCAAGGCAAAATGATTCGGAATTACCATGATACGTTTTTAAGGGATGAAGGAATTAAGAGTAAAACCTTGAAAGAAACGTTCGCGCAGCATAAGAAAAAGAAGACGGGCAGCTTTCAATTTGTGAATAAAGAGACGCCTTATCTTGTGATTTATTCGTATATTGATGACCTCGACAGCTACATGCTGAACGTGATTTCGCTTGAAAAGCTGAACGAGGGTGCGGACAAGACGATCAGCATCATTTTAGCCGGAATTGTGTTTCTGGTGATTGTTCTATCCATGTTCACATATATTCTGATTTCCCTGCTGCTGAAGAAAATGTATCTTTTACGTGATTCCATCAAGCGGGTGGAGAAGGGTGACTTTGAATTCGAGGCAGACATTAGCGGACATGATGAGATTAGTGAGCTCGCTGCCCATTTTAAGCGTATGGTACGAAAGATTAACAGTCTCATAGCCGATGCTGTCAACAAACAAGCCGCCGTAAAGGAAACCGAGCTGAAAGCGTTAAAGACACAAATCGATTCTCATTTTCTTTATAACACGCTTGAAAACATTAAGATGATGGCGGAAATTGAAGGGCAGTATGATATATCGGATGCGGTAACGTCTCTTGGCGAGATGATGCGCTATAATCTTCGCTGGAAAAATGATTTTATTGTGATGGAAGAAGAGCTGCATCATATCCGCAATTATGTAGATATCATGAATTTGCGTCTGGACAATAAGCTGACACTGAATGTGGATGTGCCGAAAAATATGGCCGACCAAGAAGTATTAAAAATGTCCCTTCAGCCAGTCGTCGAAAATGCGGTCAAGCACGGAATCAGCCCTGTTTTATTCACAAGGCCGGGTGTCATTGAGGTGCGGGCGTGGAGGGAAGAGAATTCTTGTTATATTGAAATCAAGGATAACGGTGAAGGAATGGCTCCTGAACAGTGTGAAAAACTGAATGGCAGCATCACATCGGAACAGGATGAACCGTATACATCCATCAGCAGCGGCAACGGAATCGGGCTGCGCAACGTTCATGAGCGCATCCAGCTTCATTATGGGGCAGAGTACGGACTTACTGTGGCAAGTGAGAATGGTGAATGGACGGCAGTGACCATCCATATCCCGTCTAAATTTTTGAAAGGAGGCAGTAAGCATGTATAAGATGATTATCGCGGACGACGAAAAGAACATCAGGCTTGGCATACAGGCGATGATCAATCGAGAGTTTCCAGACACGTTTGAAACCGTTGTGGCGAGCGACGGTCAGGAAGTGCTCGACCTTATGGAACAAGTGACGCCGCACATCGTGATCACCGATATTAAGATGCCGCGCATGAGCGGCATAGAACTCATACAAGCAATTCAGCAGCGGGAAGAAAAAGCACCTGCACTCGTAATTTTAAGCGGCTATGACGATTTTGTTTACACAAAAGAGGCGATCAAAGCGAATGTGAAAGATTACCTGCTGAAGCCGGTCAACCGCAGCGAGCTTTTCCAGACGCTGAATAACATTATGCATGAACTAGAAACAGCCGAAGAGGAAGCGGATCAATTTTTGGACGGTTACCGTACGAGTCAGCTGAACTATATGCTGCTGAATCCAAATTCCGAAACAGACGGACTGGAGCATTTTTACGAAAACATGCAGATTGAGCCTTTTGTGCACGGCTATTATGTGGGCATTGCCGTGACTGAGGAAAGAGGAATCAATCAGTGGCTAAAGAATGAAGGCTTATCAGGCAAGATATTGTCCTTTCGTGACAGTGAGGGACGGAATGTCATCGTTGTGGCAGACCGCGACATATTTGACAAGCTGAATGAATACCTAAAACGTGACCGGCATTCCTCGTTCTCGATTGGAATAAGCGGTCATACAGAAGAGATCAAGGATATCAAACGGGCTTATGAACAGGCTGATAAAGCGCTAAAATATCGGTTTATTTATCCTCGCAGCACGAAGATTGCGTATGATGAAGTGGCAGATAAAGAACAGGTGCCCGAGCTTCCGCTTGAAAACATTAAGAAAATTTATAACATGCTCGGGACTGATCGGGAAAAAGAAATCAAAGAGTATCTCAAAGAAATTCTAGAATATGAGCTAGTGGAGAAGCGCGATATCAGCTATCTGGAGGATATAAGCAAGGAAATTAACAATACGATATTCGAGAGTTTCTTTGCTCGGCTTGGGGAAGAATCTGTCGAGACGTTCAAGCTGTTCAACAAGATCGGAAATCTGTACAGCTTTGAAAACTATCATGAGTACTGCCAGGCGCTCGAAAAGCTGCTCATGAGGCTGCATGAATATAACAAGCAGATGAAGTCGGTGTACTCTGAACAGAAGTACATGGACAAGGCCATTGATTATATTAAGGAAAACTATTACAAAGATTTGAACCTGGCCGTCGTATCGAATTACATCTCGCTCAATTACTCGTATTTCAGTCATATGTTCAAAGAGTATACCGGCCAGAACTTTGTTGATTATTTAAAAGAAGTACGAGTCGGAGAAGCGAAAAAACTTTTGATTGAGACCGATGATAAAGTGTTCGAGATCAGCGAAAAAGTAGGCTATAAAAATCCAAAGCAATTTGCGCGTGTGTTTCGTGAGATCGAAGGCATCTCACCGAAAGAATACCGGCAGAAATAAGAACAAGTTGAGAACCGGCGGATGCCGGTTTTTCTTATTGGGGTGGATTTGGCTTGGCGCGCAAGCTGTTGGAAGCGGGGCGCAAATGAGGGGGATGAGCAGGATGTCGCGCGAAAAATCAAAGTATGGCGCGCAAATCAAAATAATGGAGCGGAAGCTAGCATGAGGGGGAAGTGGACTAGTTAAAAATCACCTTTAGAGGTCGCTTGGCCCGAAAGTACAACAAACCCGCTCGCATCGTAATAGAAATGGCGCGCAACCCCTCAAAATGGCAATCGAACGGCTCGCATTTCATAAGCATCAAAGAAACCGCACTTTTTTTGGAAACTATTTGGTCAGCGAAATTGGCGACATTTCTTTGATAGCAAAAATATTGAAACCATATACAAAATTCCCTGTCTCTAGTTGTGGACCGCGCAAAGGTAAAATAAGAGTGAGAAACAATGATTGCGCTTACAAAGTCTATAACAACTAATTTTAGAGGTGAACGTATATGAGCAGATTTTCTAAGGACTTTATTTTCGGTACAGCAACATCTTCTTATCAGATTGAAGGAGCACATGACAAGGATGGACGAACACCATCGATTTGGGACATGTTCTGCGATATTCCAGGCAAGGTAGAGAACATGGAAAATGGTGATGTGGCGTGCGATCATTACCACTTATATGAAAAAGATATTGAAGTGCTAAAGTCGCTTGGTGTAGATTCTTACCGCTTTTCGATCGCATGGCCGCGTATTTTCCCGGCACAAGGACAGTACAATCCAGCAGGTATGGACTTTTATAAAAAAATCATCAAGCGCATGAAAGAAGAAGGCATCAAGCCGTCTGTTACGCTCTATCACTGGGACCTGCCGATGTGGGCTCATGAGCTTGGCGGTTGGACGAACCGTGACTCTGTGAAGTGGTTCGCTGAGTTCGCAGAAAAGTGCTTTGAAGAGCTCGGTGATTCTGTGCACATGTGGATCACGCACAATGAGCCATGGTGTGCCGGATTCCTTGGCTACCACCAAGGCGTTCATGCACCGGGCCATTCCAATATGGAAGAGGCTCTTAAGGCGGTTCACCATATTCTTCTTTCGCACGGAGAAGCCGTTACACTTTTAAAAGAGAAATTCGGATCAAAAACACCGATTGGCATCACGCTGAATCTGTCGCCGATCTATCCGGCAAGCGATTCTGTTAACGACAAGCTTGCAGCGAACAATGCGGACGGCTACAGCAATCGCTGGTTCCTTGATCCGGTTCTAAAAGGGTCTTATCCGGCTGATATGATGAACCTGTTCTCTAAGTATGTGCATGACTACAGCTTCATTCAGGACGGTGATTTGGAGAAGATTTCGACTGAGTGCGATTTCTTCGGCATCAACTATTATGCGCGCGGTTTGGTCGAGTTCAGTTCGCCATCTGATTTTCTGTACAAATATGCGCACAGCGACTATGCGAAAACAGGCATGGGCTGGGATATTAGCCCGAATGAGTTCAAGGATCTAATTCGCCGTTTGCGTAAGGAATATACGAATCTGCCAATCTTCATCACAGAAAACGGAGCGGCGTTCCCGGATACCGTTTCAGAGGACAACCGCGTTCATGACTTTGAGCGTAAAGAGTACGTTGAAGCGCACATTAGTGCAGTTGCAGACTTAAACGACGAAGGCATGAACATTGCAGGCTACTACCTATGGTCATTGCTTGATAACTTTGAGTGGTCGTTTGGCTATGACAAGCGTTTCGGAATCACGTATGTCAATTTTGAAACGCAGGAAAGAATTCTAAAAGATAGCGGCCGCCGTTATGCGGAAATCATTAAAGAGCGCAACACAGAGCACGCAGGCGAATTGACTAAATCTAACTAAAAGAGGCTGCAACCATGAATGTAAGGATGATACAGACTTCACAAAACACCGGCGATCGATTCGCTGAAAAAGAAGCAACGCACGTTGAAAAGGTTGAAGGACAAACACTTGAGCTCTTCCCAGATCAGACGTTTCAACGTTTCATGGGGTTTGGAGGAGCGTTTACGGAAGCGGCGGCTTATACGCTCTCCAAAATCCCGGCTGCAGACAGATTGCGGGTGATAGAAAGCTATTTTCATAAAGAGCATGGGCTTGGCTATAACCTTGGCAGAACGCACATTCACAGCTGTGATTTTGCGCTTGGCAATTACACGTACGTGGAAGACGGCGATACCGAGCTCGCTACGTTCAGTATCGAGCGCGAGAAAGAACACGTGCTTCCGTTCATAAAAGATGCAGTAGCGGCAAGAGGAGAAGAGCTGACGATTCTTTCTTCTCCTTGGAGCCCACCTGCCTGGATGAAAACGAACAACGAGATGAACAATGGCGGAAAATTGAAGCCGGAATACAACGATGTTTGGGCGCGTTATTACGCCAAATACGTGAAGGCGATGGAAAATGAAGGGGTGCCGATCTGGGGCATCACCGTGCAAAACGAGCCAGACGCGACACAAGTGTGGGATTCGTGCATTTACTCGGGAGAAGAAGAACGCGATTTTGTGAAAAAACATCTTGGGCCGATCATGGAACAAGAAGGACTTGGCGATAAAAAGATCATCATCTGGGATCATAACCGTGATATCGCGTACGAACGTGCGTCAACGGTGCTGTCAGATCCTGACGCGGCGCGCTATGTATGGGGCACGGGTATTCACTGGTACGTGTCGGAGGAATTTGAGAACTTGACCAAAATTCACGAGGCGTTTCCTGATAAGCATTTGATTTTCACAGAAGGCTGCATTGAGGGCGGTGTTCAGCTCGGCGCGTGGCATACAGGCGAGCGATACGCGCGCAATATGATAGGTGACATGAACAACTATCTTGAAGGCTGGATTGACTGGAACCTTGTGCTGAATGAACAGGGCGGACCGAATCATGTGGGCAATTATTGTGACGCGCCGATTATCGTCGATACGAAAACAGGCGAGATTCACTATAACAGCTCGTACTACTACATCGGGCATTTCAGCAAGTACATCAAGCCTGGAGCGGTGCGGATTGCGAGCGGGCTGACATCTGACGGCTTGCAGACGGTTTCTTTCCAAAACGAAGACGGCAGCATCGCGGCAGTTGTCATGAATGCGGGAGATACTGCGGAAGAATTGTCGGTGGTACTTGGCGGACAAGCTGTGAAAGCTGTGCTGCCAGAGCATTCGATTACAACATTTTTAATTTCTATGTAAAAAAACATCTTAGCGAGCGGCCACTTTGGGTTTTCAGAACGTATTGGAATCAAGGGGGCCGTTTTTTTCCATTGTTAAAAAAAGAGGAGGTTATCATATGAAAAAAGCACTGGCAGTCGTCATGAGTACTATGCTTTTAGTGCCTGGAACGGGGTATGCGGCAAAAGAAGCAAAAGAGGACGAAACAAGCATGAAACGCAATAAATCGGAGTGGTCTCTTGTATGGAACGATGAGTTCAACGGCAAAGAGATCGACCGCAGCAAATGGGGCTTTGATAAAGGGAACTGGATCGTCGACAGCGAGGGTAACGGCATAACGCCTGGCTGGGGAAATAACGAGAAGGAATTTTATACGGACTCAAAAGAAAACGCTTTCACTCGTGACGGGAAACTCGTCATCAAGGCTAAGAAAGAAAAAGTGTCCGATAAATTCGGGAGCTATGACTATACGTCCGCGAAGCTGAAGTCAAAAGGGCTGTTCAGTAAAAAGTTTGGACGTTTCGAAATGAAAGCAAAGCTTCCGACTGGAAAAGGCCTCTGGCCGGCATTCTGGATGCTGCCTGAAGAAGACAAATACGGTTCATGGGCGGCTTCTGGAGAAATTGACATCATGGAAGCGTGGGGCAGCAAGCCGAATAAAGTGGCGGGCACGATTCATTACGGGGAGAACTGGCCGAGCAATAAATACACAGGCGGTGAGTACGAGTTTCCAAAAGGTAAAGGAATCAACCACTGGCATACGTATGCGCTCGAGTGGGAGCCGGGAGAGCTGCGCTGGTTCGTTGACGGAGAACTGTACCAAACTCAGAATAACTGGTACTCCAAAGGCAAGGATAACGCAGCAAACTTCTCGTATCCTGCACCGTTTGATCAGAACTTTTACTTGATCATGAACTTGGCTGTCGGCGGATGGTTTGACGGTGAAACAGATGAGACGACACCGTTCCCTAGCGAAATGCTCGTTGATTACGTGCGTGTGTATGATTTGAAGAAACGCGATTACCGCGAGCCGGTCGAGCCTTCGCAAGGTCCGGTCGTCTTGCCGGCTGATGCGAAACAGCCGCTTGCGGACGGCAACTACGTGTACGATGAAAATTATGAAAAGACTATAACAGATGTGGCAACAGGCGATAAGCCGCTGGATTCTCAGTATTGGAACTTTGTGCATCTGCCTGACTTTGGCGGTGCAGGAAGTGTGGCTGTTGAGAATGTGAACGGAGAAAACTTTGCAAAAGTCAGCGTGGACAATCCTGGTTCACAGCTATATTCCCTGCAAATAATCCAAAATGTCTCACTTGGCAGCGGCGGCAAGTACAAAGTAAGCTTTGACGCGAAATCCACGTCTGACCGCAATATGATGGTGAAGCTGGGCGGCGGCCCTTCAAGAGGATATGTCAAATACTCTAACGAAGAAAGCGTGAAACTAAGCAGCGACCTACAGCGTTATGAGTTCACGTTTAACATGCTGAATGAAACGGATATTGCGGCGAGACTGGAGTTTAACCTTGGCGCAAACGGAACGAACCCGGTATGGATCGGGAACGTGCGTGTGGAGGACGTGACGGGAGAAAAAGAAGACCCGAACGGTGCGAAACAGCCTCTTCCGAACGGCAATCATATCTATAATGGCACGTTCGACCAGGGCAGCATGGACCGGATGACGTACTGGAATTTTGAAACAGGTGAAGCTTCAGCTAGAGCATCTGTAAGTGAAGCGGCTCGCGAGCTCCATGTGGACATTGAAGAGGGCGGAGTATCGCCTGAGCAGGTGGAGCTGAATCAAAAAGGATTGTATTTGTTGAAAGGCAACGACTACAAGCTCACCTTTAAAGCACGTTCGGATGAGCCGAGAACGATAAAAGTGGGCGTTCTGAACAGTGATGGAAGTGTGAACTATTCGGATCTGAAGACGGTTGAACTTACTTCTGGTATGGAAGAGAAAACACTGGAATTTACGATGCCTGAAGACGTTACGGATTCTGCAGGGCAGCTTGTCTTTTATTTAGGACAAGGGTCGGATGTTTACTTAGATGATGTGATGTTGATTAAAACGTCCAACAAGCCGGATTACGGGAACATTGATCTCAATCCGTTGAAAAATGGAGATTTCGCAAAAGGATTGGAATCGTGGGGCCACTATATCCATTATGATGCAGGAGCTCAAATTGCTGCTGCGAACGGCGAGGCTCATGCAGCGATCGGGAATGAAGGAAACGAGGCATGGAGTGTTTTATTGGAGAGCAACAAAATGAACCTTGCGAAGGGTGTAACATATGAACTGTCGTTTGAAGCCCGCTCGACTAAGGCTAGGGACATTGAGGTTACAGTAGAAAACGCGCAATATAACCGCTATTTTAACGAGAAGGTGTCGTTAAACGAGAACACGCAGAAGTTTACCTATGAATTAGAAATGACGGCCGATGACGTGGCCTCTCTCAAGCTGCTTCTTGGTAAAAATGCAAAATCGCCTGTCGGCAGCCATGATGTTTACATCGATAATGTGGTGCTGAAGGTGAAAGACGCTCCTGAAGAGCCGGAGCCGGTATCCACACCAGGCATCGATAACGGGACATTTGCAGCGACGGCTGATAATTGGACGGCTTGGTGGGGCGACCAGTGGAGCGGTTTTGGAGAAGGAACCCTTTCGAGCGAGAACGGAGAGCTGAAGGCCGTGATTAGTAAGGTGGGAGGAGCTTCCTACGCGCCGCAAATCTACCAAAAAGATTTGCTGTTTGAAAATGGCGCATCGTATACAGTTGAATTCGATGCACGAGCGGATGTGGCGAGGAAGATGAACGTGAACATTGGCAAGGAACTTAGTTCAGATCCGTGGTTTATACCGTATGTTTCTGTGAAAACCTTTGATTTGACGGGTGAGATGAAACGACACAGCTTTACCTTTGTGATGAATGAGGAAACGTATAACGATGGAAAGCTTGTGTTTGAGCTGGGGAACATAGAAGGCGGAATGCTGCGACGAATGTTTATATTGATAATGTGAGTGTGACGAAAAATTAAATTTGTATGAAGTGGAGGTCAGATGAAGAAATGTTCATCTGGCCTTTTTCTGTTAGTGGGTGTTGGCGCGGAAGTTTAGCTGACTAGTAAAATTCCGCTCGCAAGCTGATCGAAACGGCGCGCAATTTGCTAAAGGATTAATTTCTTATAAAGCGAATTACACCTTATTAAAATAATGGGTGGAGGACTTTATGTTATTTCAAAACGAACAGCTGCTTGTGAGGAAGCTGCAAAAAGAGGATGCGCATCATTTAGCTAAATGGCTTTCCAATCCGAATGTGCTAATGTTTTATGAAGGGCGAGATAACCCTTTTAACTTAAAGAGGGTAGAGAAAGAATTTTACGATCCGGATGAAGATGGCGTGCTATGCCTGGTCGATTATAACGGCACACCTGCCGGAAATATTCAGTATTATCAAGTGAGTGATGAAGATCGAAAGCGGTTTGGGTATGATGATGAGACTGAAATGATTTATGGCATGGATCAATTCATTGGGGAGACTACTCTCTGGAACAAAGGTGTTGGAACGTTGCTTGTTCAGGGGATGGTGAAGTATTTAAGAGAAGTGGAGCGAGCAGACCGTGTGGTGATGGATCCGCAAGTATGGAACGTGCGGGCTATACGATGCTACGAGAAATGCGGCTTTCAGAAAGTGATGCTTCTGCCTAAAAACGAGCTTCATGAAGGCGAGTATCGCGATTGCTGGCTGATGGAGTACCGCTGAAATGATGGGGTCCGGTACGTTTACGTGTTCTACGCTGATATGTCTGCGAAGAATGGTAAATGTACCGGACCCCTGTCTTTAAGTTATATTCTTTGCTATTTGATGTTGAGGTCGCTAAAATACAAGTAACTTCTGAAAAAATAGTTATTCTTGAAAGGTGGCACAATCAGCATGATGAAGCAAAAATACGAACCGCTGTTTCAATCGTTTACGTTTGGTAATGGTGTTGAACTTAAAAACCGAGTGGTCCTTGCACCGATGACAAATTTCTCTTCCAATCAAGACGGCACGGTGTCTGATGATGAAGTGGCTTATTATGAAAAGCGTTCTAGCGGAGTTGGCATGGCCATTACAGCTTGTACGTATGCTACACCGAACGGAAAAGGATTTCCTGGAGAGTTCGCTGCACACAATGATGACATGATTCCAAGTCTTCGACGTTTGGCATCAGCCATTCAGGGGCAAGGCGCTAAAGCGATTCTGCAAATTTTCCACGGCGGACGCGAGTGCCCGCCAGAGCAGGTTGATGGCGATGTAGTAAGTGCCAGCAACATTCCGTCTGAACGGGAGGGTAGAGCGGTTCCGCGTGAACTATCGTCTGAAGAGATTGACGGAATCATCCGTGATTTTGGCGAAGCCACAAGACGTGCGATCGAAGCCGGCTATGACGGTGTAGAAATTCATGGTGCGAACGGCTACCTGATTCAGCAGTTCTTTTCACCGCACTCCAACCGCCGCGAAGACAAGTGGGGCGGAAGCTTAGAGAAGCGAATGGCATTTCCTCTAGCTGTGGTGGATTCCGTTCAAAAAGCCGTGGCAGAGCATGGTGATGAATCCTTTATCGTAGGCTACCGCTTCTCACCGGAAGAGCCAGAAACGCCAGGCATCACGATGGGTGACACATTGGCACTAGTTGATGCGTTAAGCGAAAAAAATCTGGATTACCTGCACGTTTCATTGATGGAATTCTGGTCAGAAGCGCGCCGCGGAGTGGATGAGAAGAAACCACGCATTCAGCTAATTAAAGAGCGTGTCGGCAGCAAAATGCCGGTAATCGGTGTCGGATCCATCTATACAGCCGATGACGCAGCAAAAGCGATGGAGTCTGGCGTGCCGCTGATCGCACTCGGGCGAGAACTGATCATCGATCCAGATTGGGTGCAGAAGATACAAGAAGGCCGTGAAGACGAAATCGTTACCGTGATAGATAAAGACAAACAGAAAGAACTCGTCGTTCCAGATCCATTATGGAACGCGATCGTGAATACTCCTGGCTGGTTTCCTGGGGTTTAAATAAAAAGTGATGGGGTCCGGTACCAAAGTACCGGACCCCATCACTTTTTTTGTTCATTTTTTCCATCCGTTTAGGTATATTCTCATTAGGGATATTCGCAACTAGAGGACATAAAGGAGAAACAGGATGAGAAAAGTTTACATAGTAGAAGGCATACCAGGTTCAGGAAAGACGACGACGGCTCAGTGGCTGAAGGATGTCCTTCGTGATAAAGGTCGGGATGTACGGTTGTTTTTAGAGGGGAATGTGGATCATCCGGCAGACTATGAATCTACGGCGTGTCTGACAGAAGATCAGCTTCTTGGATTAGAAAAAGACTTTACGGAAATAAGGCATTATGCTCAAAAGAAGGAAACTAGGTATTTTATTCAATACCGCAAACTGCCAGATTCATCCTCTCATTTACGCAAGGCGTTAAAGGCGTATGATGTCTATGAATTACCAGTCAATGAATTCATCCAGGTTTCGCTGCAAAAATGGAAAGAATTCGTGGAGCAGGCGGTTAACGAGGATACGGTTTACGTACTGGAATGCTGTTTCCTGCAAAATCCGATTACGTTTTTACTGGCTAAGCATAATTGTGATAAGAAGCAGATCGCTGCTTATATAAAGGACATTAGCGTGATTATTAGCGAGCTCAATCCAGCCGTCCTTTACTTTGAACAGGATAACGTAGAGGAAAGTGTGGGGCGAGTGATTAAGGAGCGCTCCAAGGAATGGCTGGAGTTTATCATCTGGTATTATACCGAGCAGGCATACGGTCAAGCACGTGGTGGTGTGAAGGGAGAGAGCGGCTTTTTCGCATTTTTGCACGAACGAAAGCAGCTTGAGAAAGAATTGCTGAATGTTCTGCCGATCGAAAGCCTTGTATTAAACAACAGCGCATTTGATTGGGATGAAAGGAAAAGGGAAATTATTAGCTTTATAGAATAGTTGGGGTCCGGTACTTTCCTTTTTAAGTCCAGTCGTAAAGGCATTGGAAGGAGGGAAGTACCGGACCCTCATTATTTGTTCTTCGTTTCGCGATCCATCTTGTCATAGATGGATAAAAGAATTCTATTTCTTTCTTGCTGCAGTTTTAAAAATTTCAATAAAAACCAAACAACAAATATAACAGGTGCTATGTAAACAATGATGAAAGAAAACACAAAAGGTCCAGCCATAATGTCACCCCTTTTTACTTTTGGTTAATTATACCACTTTAAAAGGAGGACATGAATAGGGGTCCGGTACTCATGTAAGAGTACCGGACCCCTATTATGTTAACTATACGGCAGCTGCAGCTAGCTTCAAGTATGCTTCCACTTCAGCGGCGACCTCACGCCCTTCTCGTATCGCCCACACGATCAAGCTCTGTCCCCGGCGGGCGTCGCCTGCTGCGAACACTCCGTCTACGTTTGTTTGGTAGCTTTTCGGCGCAATTGTTGCTACACGCCGGTTTTGAACAGTCTCAACGCCAAAAGCAGACAACACCGGATGTTCTGGACCTTCAAACCCGATCGCGATAAACACGAGCTGTGCCGGCCATACGCGTTCGGTGCCTGGCACCTCCTGCATGATCCACACACCATTCTCGTCTTGAACGCGTTCCATCTGGACCGTGTGAAGCTCTTTTAAGGAGCCGTTCTGATCGGCCACCAGTTTCTTTGTCTGAACCGAATACTGGCGAGGATCGTCGCCATGAACTGCGGCCGCCTCTTCGTACGCGTAGTCCAGTGTGAACACGTTCGGCAGCTCGGGCCACATGTTGTCAGGCGTACGTGCACCCGGCAGCTTCGGATACTTGCCAAACTGAACGACGCTGCGGCATTTTTGGCGCAGTGCCGTGGCGACGCAGTCAGCGCCCGTATCACCGCCTCCGATGACAATTACATCTTTTCCTTCAGCATCAATATATTTTTCCTCATGCACATGTGAGCCGAGAAGACGCTGTGAAGCCCCAGTCAAGTAATCCATCGCAAAATGCACACCCGCGGCATCACGGCCTTCAAGCTCCAGATCACGCTGTTTTTGTGCACCAGTACAGAGGATGACCGCGTCGTATTCTGATCTTAGCTGTTCAGCCGAAATGTCGCGTCCGATCTCTGTATTTAAGATGAACTCGATACCTTCCTGACGTAGTAGGTTGATGCGGCGCTCGACAATACGCTTGTCGAGCTTCATGTTCGGAATGCCATACACGAGCAGTCCGCCGGCACGGTCAGCTCGCTCGTAAACGGTGACCGTATGGCCGGATTGGTTCAGCTGATCCGCAGCCGCGAGACCTGCAGGACCTGAACCGACGATAGCAATTTTTTTGCCCGACCGCGAGCGCGGGATGCGGGGCGTGATCCAGCCTTTTTCGAATCCTTTATCAATGATCGCGCGCTCAATGTTCTTGATCGTCACAGCAGGTTCTGAAATCTCAACCGTACAAGAACCTTCGCACGGGGCAGGACAGACGCGGCCAGTGAACTCTGGAAAATTATTAGTCTTCAGCAGGCGATCCAGTGCTTCCTTCCAGCGGCCGCGGTACACAAGGTCATTCCACTCCGGAATGAGGTTATGGATCGGGCATCCGGATGTCGTGCCGCTGATCTCCATGCCGATATGGCAGAACGGCGTCGCGCAGTCCATGCAGCGTGCGCCTTGCCGCTGCATGAGGCTGTCAGGCGCAGGCAGCGTGTACTCGTTCCAATCCTTCACTCTCTTTTTTGGATCGCGCTCTAGGATGTCTTCTCGTTTATAGTCCAAAAATCCAGTAGGTTTTCCCATTGTGCTCCCGCCTTTCTTGTTTGGTTTAAGATGTCATTTGTGGCTAGACCCGATAATGATCAGCTTTGACCCGCAAATTTTAATTTCGACCTGAAGAAGCAACAGTTTGACCCGCAATTTTCAAAAAAGACCTGAAAAACATAAAATCTCACTTCGAGCTACACCCGTGCTACTCGATTCAGCTTATTTTTTCGTGCCTTTGGGACTGGTGCGGATTCCTTTCCGCCAGCTACGCTTCTAAACGCGTTCATAACGGCGGTTTCTTCGGAAAAACCAGCTTCCTGCTCTTCACGGATACGGTCCATCATTTGCTTGTAATCTTTCGGAATCACTTTAACAAATTGTGTTCCAACAGTTTGCCAGTTTTGCAGGATATATGCCGCTTTTTCACTGCCTGTCGCATTATGGTGAGCTGCAATCATGTCATAAACCGCAGCCAGCTCTTCTACATTAGATAAATTTTCAAATTCAATGCTCTCTATATTGCATAGCGATTTGAACTCATTGGCATCCGGGGCGAGGATATAGGCGATTCCGCCAGACATGCCCGCGCCGAAGTTCTTGCCCGTTTCACCTAAAACCACGACTTTTCCGCCTGTCATATACTCGCAGCCGTGGTCGCCGATTCCTTCGACAACAACATTTGCGCCGCTGTTGCGGACAGCGAATCGCTCACCAGCCATGCCGTTCACGTACGCCTCGCCGCCAGATGCGCCGTAGAAGGCGACATTTCCAATAATGACGTTCGAGTCAGCCATATAACGGAACGCGTCAGGTGCGGTAACAGTAATCTTTCCGCCAGACAAGCCTTTTCCGACATAATCGTTGGCGTCTCCATTTAAGTGCATCGTCAAGCCGCGGGGAGCGAATGCGCCAAAGCTTTGGCCGGCAGAACCGGTAAAGCGAAGGTTGATTGTATCGCTAGGCAATCCTTCTGCGCCGTATTGTTTCGAGATCTCACTGCCGACAATCGTTCCAGCCACACGGTTGATATTCTCAATTTGAAAACTTGCATCAACATGCTGGCCGGTCATGATTGCATGCTCCACAGCAGGCAGAATTTCAACAACATCAAGTGATTCATGTATTTTGTGATTTTGCGGTTTCCGGAACGTACGCGCGCCGTCTACTTGATACAAAAGGTTCGTTAAATCAAGGTAACGTGCTTTCCAATGCTGTTTCGCCCGTTCGCTCACTTCGAGCACATCGGTCCGTCCGATCATCTCATCGAGTGTACGGAAGCCAAGTTCAGCCATCAATTCGCGCACTTCTTCTGCTACGAATCTCATATAATTCACCACATGATCCGGGTTGCCTGCAAATTTGTCGCGCAGCTCTGGGTTTTGCGTCGCCACTCCGACAGGGCATGTGTCCATGTGGCAAACGCGCATCATCACGCAGCCGAGAACAACAAGCGGTGCTGTCGCGAATCCGAACTCTTCCGCGCCAAGAAGGGCGGCCATAACCACATCTTTACCGGTCATCAGCTTGCCGTCTGTTTCAAGCACAACGCGGTCACGCAGTTTGTTCAGCATCAGTGTCTGATGCGTTTCAGCAAGACCAAGCTCCCACGGCAGGCCGGTATGCTTGATGCTCGTTTTGGGCGAGGCACCTGTTCCGCCGTCATAGCCGCTGATTACGATTACGTCCGCCGCACCCTTTGCGACGCCGGATGCAATTGTGCCAACACCCGCTTTTGCTACGAGTTTCACCGAAATTCGAGCATCGCGGTTCGCGTTCTTCAGATCGTGGATCAGCTGTGAAAGATCCTCGATCGAGTAAATATCGTGATGCGGAGGAGGGGAGATAAGCCCGACTCCAGGCGTAGAGCCGCGGACTTCAGCGACCCACGGGTACACTTTGTTTCCAGGAAGCTGTCCGCCTTCACCCGGCTTTGCGCCTTGTGCCATCTTGATCTGCAGTTCATCGGCATTCACCAAATAGTGGCTGTTCACGCCGAAACGACCTGATGCGATCTGCTTGATCGCGCTGCGGCGGCTGTCGCCGTTTTCGTCCGGTGTGTAACGGGAAGGATGCTCTCCGCCCTCACCGCTGTTGCTTTTTCCGCCAAGACGGTTCATGGCGATTGCCAAAGCTTCATGTGCTTCCTGACTTAATGAGCCGAAAGACATCGCGCCTGTTTTAAACCGTTTGACGATCGAATCAACAGACTCGACTTCATCAAGCGGAATGGATCGGTTATCCTTAAACGCAAATAAGTTTCTTAAAAAACCAAGGCGTTCCTCATTAGCTGCTTCTGAAAATTGCTTAAAAAGCGAATAGTCATTTTTGCGGCACGCCCACTGAAGGGTATGAATCGTTTTCGGATTGAACGCATGGTGCTCGCCGTTCGCACGCCATTGAAAATCACTGCCAGAATCAAGCGTGCTGTCCGCATTTTGAGCGAATCCTTCTTGATGGCGAACAAGTGTTTCCCGGGCAATAATGTCGAGATTGATCCCGTCTAGCTGAGAAGCTGTGCCAGGAAAATAGCGTTCAATGGTTTTCTTGCCGATGCCGACCGCTTCAAAGATTTGCGCACCACGGTAGCTTTGAACCGTTGAGATGCCCATTTTAGACATTACTTTCACGATGCCTTCCGTTACACCGATTTTATACGTTTTTACCGCCTCATCATAAGTCGCCGTCAGGCTGCCTTCCTCGGCTGCCTGCGCGTAGGTAGCATAAGCAAGATAAGGATAGACAGCGTCAGCACCATATCCGATCAGAGCCGCAAAATGGTGAACCTCACGCGTTTCACCTGACTCCATGATCAAGCTCGCTTTCGTACGGAGCCCTTTATGCACAAGGTGGTGATGAACAGCGCTCGCGGCGAGCAGAGCAGGGATAGCTGCCTCGTGTTCGTTCATGCTGCGGTCTGACAGAACGAGTATGCTGGCCCCATCATGTACAGACTGCTCCGCTTGCTCTAACAACTTAACAACTGCTGCTTCCAAATCGTTTGTGAACAGTGTGTCTAAAACGGCAATTCGATAGCCGCTGAACGCTTTTTTCTTAATCTGTTTCATCTGTCCTGGCGTTAGAACAGGAGAGTCCAGCTGCAAACGGCGGCAGTTTTCTTCGTTTGGATGCAGGAGGTTGCCTTCTGCGCCAAGAAGTGTCATGGATGACGTGACCAACTGCTCACGAATCGCGTCGATCGGCGGGTTCGTCACCTGCGCAAAATGCTGCTTAAAGTAGTTAAACAGCGATTGCGGGCGGTCAGACAGGACAGCCAGCGGCGTATCGTTCCCCATCGAGCCGATTGGATCTTTGCCTTCTGTCACGATAGCGAGCAGGTATTTGTTAATGTCTTCGTACGTGTAGCCAAACGCCTTTTGCATCGTTACCAGATCGGCCACCTGTTCTTTAGGGGGGCTCTCCGCATCATTTATGACAGAAAGGTTTTGCGTCAGCCACTGTTGATAAGGCTGCTGGCTCGCCATCTCACTTTTAATCTCTTGATCGGATAAAATACGACCTTCCTCGATATCAATCAGAAGCATTTTGCCAGGGCTCAAACGGTCTTTGTACACAATGTCCTCTTCGCTGACCGGAATGACACCGACCTCTGATGAATAGATAATATGGTCGTCTTTCGTCACATAATAACGGGCAGGGCGCAGGCCGTTGCGGTCAAGAATGGCACCGATCTGGCGTCCGTCTGTGAACGAAATGCTCGTCGGTCCGTCCCAAGGCTCCATTAGACAGCTGTGGTATTCATAAAACGCGCGTTTTTCCGGTGACATGTGCGGGTTCTCGCTCCACGGCTCTGGAATGAGCATCATCGCAGCATGCGCAGGCTTACGGCCGGCGAGCACGAGAAATTCAAACGCGTTATCTAAAATGGAAGAGTCGCTGCCTTCACTGTCAAGGATAGGCAGCACTTTTTCCAGGTCCTGACCGAACGCTTCGGATACGAATTGCTGCTCTCGGGCTTTCATCCAGTTCATGTTGCCGCGCAATGTGTTGATCTCGCCGTTATGGATGATATAGCGGTTCGGATGCGCGCGTTCCCAGCTTGGGAACGTGTTTGTACTAAAACGGGAATGCACTAAAGCGAATGCCGACACGAAAGAAGGGTCTTGCAGATCAAGGTAAAACGCGTCAACCTGCTCAGGTGTCAACAACCCTTTATAAACAAGTGTTCTCGTCGATAAGCCGGTGAAATAAAAGCGCAGATTCTGTTTCTTCGCCCAGTTCTCCGCCTGTTTGCGGATGATATACAGCTTGCGCTCGAAGGAAGTTTCGTCCTTTATGTCAGGGTTTGCAGCAATAAACACCTGGCGGATGACAGGGCACGTTTCTTTTGCCGCAGGTCCGATGTGCTGCGGGTTCACAGGTACTGTTCTCCACCCGATGAGTTTTTGGCCTTCTAATTCAATGAGGGAGTTAATGTGTGTCTCGATCTGTTGCTGTTCTTCGCTGTTTTTTGAAAAGAAGAGCATGCCCACACCATAACGGCCTTTTTCTGGCAAATGCAACTCCGGGCACTTTTCTCTGAAAAATGCGTCTGGAATCTGTACCATAAGCCCGGCACCGTCTCCGGTTGAAGCGTCTGCTCCCTGTCCCGCGCGGTGATCGAGTCTGCACAGCATACTTAGGCCTTTTTTGACGATATCGTGTGTCGCTTTCCCTTTTAAGTGGGCGTATACACCGATTCCGCATGCGTCGTGTTCAAATTGTGGCTGGTAAAGTCCTTGTGCTTGAGGCATCTGATTGTAAGTCATGGACATGCCCTCCTTTTTTCCGAATACTTTGTTAATAGTGTATGTTTTCTGATTAATGCAAACAATATATAATATAGATAAGAATGATCTCAAATTGAGAACGATCGGAGTTGTAAGGCTATGGAACTGCGACAATTGCAGTATTTTATTGAAGTGGCAGAACGGGAGCATGTCTCAGAAGCAGCACAACACTTGCATGTAGCGCAGTCCGCGGTCAGCCGGCAGATCGCGAATCTAGAAGCAGAGCTTGGCGTGACCCTTTTTGAACGGGAAGGCCGTAACGTGAAGCTTTCTGCTGTAGGAAAGCTGTTTCTGACACACGCGAAGACAGCAATGAAAGCAATCGAGTTCGCCAAAAAGCAGATTGAAGAGTATTTGGACCCTGAAAAAGGGACGGTAAAGATCGGATTTCCGACTAGTCTGGCGAGCCATCTCATGCCGACCGTGATTTCAGCGTTTAAAAAAGAGCATCCAAACGTGGCGTTTTATTTGCGTCAAGGTTCGTACAACTATTTAATCGACGCGGTAAAAAATGGGGAAATAGACCTAGCGCTGCTTGGACCAGTACCGGTTGATCACCCTGATGTAGAAGGCCACATTTTATTTACAGAAAACCTATCGGTGTTGCTGCCGTCTGATCATCACTTAGCCGAAAAACGCAGCTTGTATTTAGGTGACTTAAGGAACGAAAGCTTTGTGTTGTTTCCAGAAGGGTATGTGCTGAGGAAAGTGGTGGCCGATGCGTGCCGTGAAGCGGGGTTCACGCCAAAGGTCGCGTCAGAGGGGGAGGATCTGGATGCGCTCAAGGGGCTCGTGATTGCAGGGATGGGTGTGACATTGCTGCCGGATAGCTCGTTCAACGAAACGAGGCATGGCTTTACGGTGAAAAGATCCATTGAAGCACCGCGCGTCATTCGGACGGTCGGCATCATAAAACCTAGGGTGCGCCAGCTGTCGCCAGCCGAACGAGATTTCTATGAGTTTGTGAAGCAGTTCTTTACGGTACTGGAGCAATATAGTTAACATAATCGGGGTCCGGTACGCATTTTAGTGACGCGTACCGGACCCCGGTCATTTATTCTGGCTTCTCATCTGCAGGCTTTCGTTTATGTTTCTCCATGATTATTTTTTTGTTCAATATTCTCACTTCACCGACCATCAGCAGCCTCATATCCTCAACGATATATTTCGCCAACTCCTCATCCGAGATATCATCTCCATGAAGATCAAGGCGAAATTCCTGACCTTGTATACCGCCGCCATTTGTAAAATCAATTTCAAAATCAAACTGTACTCGTTTATCCATCAGAGAACCACCTTTTTGAATGTATTATTATGGGTATTCCATGTTCACAAATCAATAACATGCTTAATAGAAACGCCTCGTCTTACTGCTATAACTGAGGCCGTCTTGAACACGCTCATGTCACTGCAAATGCTCGGCGATTCAGGCGTAAGATTCCTGTCAATGTACCCTTATATGCTAATAGCCATGTTGTTTGATGAAGGAAGGAACATCAATAAAGAAACACCTGCACATAGTCAATCGCAGGTGTTTCTTCGTTAAACAGTCTGAAAAAAGGTCTGTGACGAAAATGGTTCGATTTTAATTTTTCCATTTTTTTCTTCCATTTTGTAGGTTCTATTATGGGAGGTAGCGTAAAGGAATGAATGCAACGACGTTCCTTCAGGTGTGAAACGGTAATCATAGAACATGTTCAGCTTTCCGCCATTGTCTTTTAGCACGTGCATCACATCGTCTGGGAGAAGCGAGGCTGTCAGTTCATCCAGCTCTTGCTGCTGCATCAGTTGATCAATCATTCTCTCAAACTGGGTGTCTTCAATATAGACAGGCTCTCCTGGCTGAAGAAGAGTGCTGATGCCAAGTTGGGCACTGATTTGATTTTCATCATTTTCACGGTAAAGCTGATACACACGGTTTTGATATCGTGACTGCTGGACAGTTAGATCTTCAGCAAAAAAAAGAGACGTCGTGACAAGTTCATTCCCTTGTGCAGTTTGACAGCGAATCACACGCGGAACATTTGTCAGGCTGAGCAGAAAGGATTGAAACGCCGGTTCAATCATCTCTTCATTGTTTTCAAAATACAGCAGACCTTTCGATAGTAGCCCGTACAAAGCACTGTCCATACGTGTTTCCAGTTCATCGTCAGACACGTTTCCGAAAACTTCCTCCTTGATGCCATACGCGGCAGATTCTCCACCGACAAGGATGAGAGAAAGTATGTATTCTTCGGCTGAAAGAGAATAAGACATGATCAAGCTCCTTTTTAAATAATAAATTCTTTACCGCAAAGTATGCGGATTAGTCGATCTTAAATGATTACAACAACTTTAAGAAGAGCATTCGTTATCTTATTGAACGATATAAATAAGCGGATAATACAATAACGAGAATTAGTGCAGCGTCATACAACATAATAAATATTCTGAAGGTAAGCCATCCAAACCGTCTGGAAACCGCATTGCTAAAATGATACGTAACCCCGAAAAATGGAATGATGAACATTTCCAAAGCAGGAATTTCTTTCATAATCCATTGATAGGGTGCTTTGCCGAGAGAGTTGCTAAGAATAAATAGTGAGCTGTATAGCAGGTTGCTTACAGAACATATCATGAAGAAGATGATGACTGTACCTAGAAAGTGCATCTCATATCATCCTTATAACGTTGCGCCAAATACATAGCCCAACAAAATAATTAATATAATTAACAAAATAGCATAGCCAATCAGCCACAGTCTTGCTATAAGCCCGTTGAATTTGTTAAACAGCTTATCACCTGTGTATTTTGTCGGTCCAAGCAACGGAAAAGCCAGTAAATCCATTAGACTGTTATTCATTGTAAGCCACTTGTAAAAACCGTTTCCTGCGGTATAACTTAAGAGATACAGTAGACAAAATAATAAATTAGTTACAACAAAAAAAATTAAAATCCCACTGAGGGTACCAATAAACTCCATTTAGAAAACATCCTTTACTTAAATTGAGACGATGATAGGGGAATTATAGCCATCCAAATACCTTATCTTTTGCATCATCAAGCGCATCCTTGGCACTGTCCAAAGCCTTGCTCGCCTTTTCTTTTACATCATGACTAGCCTTCCCAATGGCAGCACCTGCGTCTCCCATCCATTTACTCGTATACTTAGAACCCCATTCTCCTACACTTGCTCCGATAGCTCCACCGATTACAGCTCCAGCTGCAGCTCCAAAGGGAGCAAAAGGACCTGACAGAGCGCCTCCAATCGCGGCGCCAACATAAGTCCCTACTGCTGCTCCTGTAGCGCTTCCGGCAAGTTTGTTTACTTCTTCACCTATAATACGACCGCCGGCTTCGTAAAATTCCTTACCGCTTTTATTATCGATTTCCTTAATGCGGTTACGGATTGTAGTACCGGTATTAACAGCGCCTGCAACAATTGCTCCTGTGCCGGCTAATCTCCCTGCAAGCATTGGGAATTTTTTTCTGTCGATAAGCATGTTACGATCTGTATTCTTAAATATATTTTTCTTTAAGGTTTCATGAACAGGTTTGTTGCCTGTTGCTGCTTTTACTGCAAATGCTTTTGATTTTTCAGCAAAACTTCTATTATCTACATACCTTGCTTTTTTAATGTTGCTGTTTTTATCCTTCAGCATTTTTTCAATTTGAGCGTTCTTCTTAGACTCACGATTCAGTTGCTGAATAAGGTGCCGGACCGCCTTGGGACCGGTTTTTCCTTTAAGGAAGTTTAATACTTTTTGGTTGTACTTAAACGTATAATGGTTCTTCTTTTTCGTGTATTCAATGCGCAATAGCCCGGTTTTTTGTGAAAGTGCGATGACTCCGAGAGGCAGGAGGGAGTCAAGAGCGCCTTTTCCAAACGCCTGCATGAAGCCTGCTACATCACTTTCTTCGGCTGTATTATTGCTCAGCTCAAGATCCTGACTGAGCTTAAATGCATTAAGGACTCCGACTGCGGACTGAGCGGTTGTTGCTTCAGGATTATTTACGCTAGAGCCTGGTGTGCCGCTGACCGAGCTTGGATTCTTCGCTAATGCTTCATACAGCAAGCCAGTTTTGTAAGTGCTGATCGAAAGGTCCTTGGATTGAAACATTGAATCAATCTGGCTAACATAGTTGTTCATTGTTAGAACATTATTCGTAACAGAATCCAGACGGGTTTCCTGTTGGGAATCAAACGTGTGTAGAAGCTCTAAGGTAAGGTCTTTGTCTCTTTTTGCCGTTGAGAACTGATCGACCACTTGGCTGTCATCAAGCTCGGGCAGTGATACGATGTCCTGTACACGCGATATAATTGAATTGGCATCGTTCGTCAGCTGCTCGGTTACGCTTTTGGCTTTCTGAAGCCCATTCTCGATTTCGTTTGTGAGAAAGCTTTCTCTAATAAAGGCATTTTCAGCTGGTTCAATGGATTTCAGTGTTTGTTTAATCTCATGAAGCGCTTGATTATAGTCCGCCATCATCATCTGATAATAGGACAAAAACGGAATGTGGCAATCCTCATAAAACGAACGAATCGCCTGCCCGCCTTTCCCTTTAAGTGAATCTTCAAGATTAGTAAGCTCTCTTACCGAATCCTCTATTTGTTTCATCTGTTGTTTCTGCTGCTCAATCTTATTTCTAATTTCTTCTATACCGGTTAAAAGCGCAGCCGAATCCAGAGTTTTCATCTTGCTATGCACCCGCCTTTTTAAAGTATACATGGAAATATATTCTAGCCGTTATTTCCCGTAACTTTTGTTATCTAAACCCCTTTTACCATAAAAACGTGTCAAAGGTCGAGGTGCTTTCTTCCTGTATGTAAAAAGTATCCTGCTGACCTAGAGGGGAAAGTATAAGTATTGACCAATATGGTCAGTGCGCAGTATATTATTATTGACCGCATTGGTCAATGTGAGGTTGGAGAGTGGTTTATGATGTTTTTGAAGTTTCACAGCTTGGATGAGAACAAACAGCAGCGAATATTGAACGCTGCAATCAAGGTGTATGTCCAAAAAGGCTATGATCTGGCATCTACGAATGAAATCGTGAAAGAGGCGGGAATTTCAAAAGGACTTCTGTTTCATTATTTTCAAAACAAAAAAACGCTTTATCTCTATGTGTTTGATTATTGTATGGGCCTTGTGGTGACCGATTTTTATGAAAAAGTAGACATGCAGGAACCGGATTTTTTTGAACGAATGCGTCATATTAATCTAGTAAAGATGGAATTACTGAACCGGTATCCCGATCTTTTTCGTTTTTTAGAGAGTGCGTATCTTGAAATGTCTTCAGAAATCAGACCGGAGTTTCAGGAAAGATTGAAGAAATTCAGCGAGAGCAATACGGATCAGCTGTTCGCTCATTTGGACACATCCAAATTTAAGAATGGTCTCGACATCCAAAAGGCTATCAAAAGTGTGTTGTGGACGTTCGAAGGATTCAGTGCGGAGGTGCTGGGCAGAGCAAAGGCCATGCAGCTTGACCAACCAGATTACGAGGCTGCTTATAAAGAGGCTGACGCTTATATCGAGATGTTTAAACGCTGTTTCTATAAATAGGGGGGCCAGAGGATGAACGTCATTGAAATCAGAAACCTGACGAAAACGTACGGCAGCAGCAGGGGAATTGAGGATGTGAGCTTTTCTGTTGAGCAAGGAGAGATCTTCGGTTTCATCGGTCCGAACGGCGCAGGGAAATCGACTACTTTGCGCAGTATGCTGTCTATTATTTACCCCACGAGCGGCAGTGTTTCTATTTTTGGCATGGATGCGGTGAAGCAATCGGCTGAGATTAAGAAACAAATTGGATATCTGCCTTCTGAAGTGTTTTATTACGACAATATGCGTGTGAAAGATCTTCTTCACTATTCCGCGAGCTTTTATAAAAAGGGCTGCCGGGAGAGAATTCAGCAGCTGGCTGAGAGAATGAATCTTGATCTGAACAAAAAAATTGACGATCTATCATACGGAAATCGCAAAAAGGTAGGCATTGTGCAAGGACTGCTTCACGAGCCGAAGCTGATTATTTTGGATGAACCGACGGGCGGACTTGATCCGCTTATGCAGCAAACGTTTTTTGATCTTTTGAAAGAAGAAAACGAAAAAGGCGCAACCATTCTTTTCTCTTCGCACATTTTAAGTGAGGTTCAAAAAATGTGTGATCGTGTAGCCATTATTAAAGAAGGACGCATTATAGCGGTGGAAAAAATCAGCACATTGCAGGAGAACAACCATAAAAAGGTGAGAGTTGAAACGTTAATGCCGGTAGAAGCGGGCGAGTTTCAGTTGAGTGGAGTGGCAAATGTAACGGTAGAAGAGAATGTGATTCATTTCTTGTACAGCGGTGACATTAACGTGCTGCTGAACAAGCTTGCCGGTATGAACTTAGCGAACGTATGGATAGAAGAACCCGATCTTGAGGAAATCTTTTTGCATTATTACGAAAAGGAGGCTTGAGTAAACGTGAACATGTTTTTTCACGAATGGCGGTCGATCAGGAAATCAACGGCGATTTGGAGCGCAGCACTCGTGGCTGTTACGATCCTGTTTTTATCAATGTTTCCTTCCATATCACGTGATGCAGAGGCGTTTCAGCGATTGCTGTCGGGCTATCCGAAAGAAGTGCTTCAAGCTTTCGGACTTCAGCTCGAGATGATTACATCATTTTTAGGATTTTATTCGTATATGTTCACATATGTCATGCTGATCGGTGCGATTCAAGCGATGAATTTGGGTGCAGGGATCGTGGCAAAGGAAGTGAGCGGAAAGACATCTGAATTTCTTCTGTCAAAGCCGGTCAGCCGTTTTGATATTTTGCGTGCCAAGTGGCGGGCGGTTGTTCTGTCAATCGCAGTAACGAACATGGTGTTTGTTAGTGCCGCTTATTTAATGGCATTAGCCGTAGCGGAGAAACTCGATGTGAAGGTGTTTCTGCTTATGTCTTTGTCGAATGTGTTTGTTCAGCTTTTCTTCGCTGTACTCGGATTTTTCCTTGCAGTCAGTATGAATCGGATAAAATCTGTTCTCACGCTGTCTTTGAGTACAGTGATGGCATTCTTTCTCCTATCAATGATTGGTTCGGTTTTGGGAGAAGATGCTGTTCGGTATGTGACGCCGTTTCAATATTTTGATTTCGTGTATGTAATACAGCATGCTTCGTATGAATGGGGTTATTTAGTTGTAGAAGCTGTCTTTTTCTGCACGATGCTAGTAGCCAGCTTTTATGTGTTTTCTAAAAAAGATGTGCACTCCGTGTGAGGAGGAGAGAAAATGAATATCTTAAAAAGAGAACTGAAGTCTTCGGTAAAATCGACGCTGTTCTGGATAGCAGGCATAATCGCGCTCGTTGCAGGCGGAATGAGTAAGTATGGCAGCCTAGCAGGGTCAGGACAGTCGATGAACGACATGATGGCGGCGATGCCAAAGTCACTGCAGGCACTATTCGGTGTCAGCTCTGTTGATGTCTCAAGCGCGCCAGGGTATTATGTGGTCATCTTTTCGTATATACTGCTGATCGCTGCGATTCATGCCGGCCTTCTTGGTGCTGGGATTGTGGCAAAAGAAGAACGTGACAAAACAGCCGAGTTTCTGTTCTCAAAGCCTGTATCACGCACCGAGGTGCTCCTAGCTAAGCTTGCGGCATCGCTTGTGCTGATTGTGATTATCAACAGCGTTATGCTCTTGGTTTCTGATGTTTCGTTGAGCTATTATGGCAGCGGAGAGGATGCCGGTAACCAAATTGCTTTTTTGTACATGCTATTGTACGGGTTCCAGCTTTTGTTTTTAAGCATCGGTGCTATGATTGCGTCAGTATTAAAAAAGCCGAAGCAGGCAGTGGGGATTACAGCAAGCATTATTTTGGCATCCTACCTGCTATCAATCGTGATAGCATTGAACGAAAATTTGGCGTTTTTAAAATTTGTCACGCCATTTCGTTATATAGATGCGAATGAAGTGTTGTTTGGCAGCGGTGGTACGATGCTACCGTTTATGGCCCTTTCCATCGTGCTATCATTTGTGCTTCTATGTTATGCGATCAGTTCATATCGTAAGCGGGATTTGACTGTATAAATTAGTCGGGGTCCGGTACGCCTTCGGGTCAAGCCTTGCTGCGCGCGGCTTGACGCTTTGGCGTACCGGACCCCCGTTTGTTATTGTTGACTTCGTGGTGCGCCACACGGTTTATGATAAAGATAAGGTAGTTGGAGGTGATCCGCATTGCTGTATAAAGTGGGGGAGTTCTCTAAGATGACAGGATTAAGCCGGGAAGCGCTTCGCTATTACAGAGAAGTGAAGCTGCTTGAACCCGTTTACGTGAACCCGGACAATCAGTATCAGTATTATGATAATGGCTCTTATCTTGTCGCGATGCTGCTCGTTCAGCTGCGCCGATTCAATTTCACGATTCAGGAGATGAAGTCAGTGATGGAGGACGAATCGTTTGCTAATCTTGAAAACCTGCTTCGTATGAAGAAGCAGAAAATAGAAGGCCAGATCCGTTGTTTGCAGAATAAAGTGCAGGATATGGACGAGTTCTTGAAAATGGGAAATAAGGAGGAATGAGAGTGATTACGTGGCATAGTGAGCGAGAATTGGCTGTTTCCATTGAGGCAGCTTGGAGTCTGTTTGATGACGATCGGATACAGCGCATACTGCGTAATGTGGTGGAACACGAAGTGATAGAGTCCAAGCCTGGCGTTACAGGAACCACTTATAAGCAAAGCTATAAGGAAGGTAAGCGAGTGGAGACGTATACGGTAACGGTTTTAGATTATAAAAATGAGCCTGAGGAAAAGCTGCTAAAGTGGGGATTTGTGCTTGGCAAAGCGTTTTACATCACATTTGCGTTTAAGCTGCGCAAAGTGGACGATAACCGAACGTTGTTTATTTATGAAGGTAAGAATAAAGGTCTTAACTTTTTAGGACGTGTGCTGCTCAAGCTTGGTGAGAGAAGCAACGAGAAGGTTGTCAGTGATTTTATGGATACTGTGGAGCGGGAGGCGCTGCAGAATAGTTAAGTTCGGCAATAGGTTTATCCTTATGATCTTGTCCGACCGAAAAAAGTGACTTCTCGCCTGAAACCTAACTGTTCTCGGCCGAAAAAACGTATTTTTCGCCCGCAAATAATGAATTCTCGCCCTTATTCACTTTATAAGCCGATTCTACCTTGACGAAAAGCTAGTTTTCTTCATAAAAGAAGCCAGAGAATAACCGATTTAGGTTATTCTCTGGCTTCTTTTGTTCTCATTTAGCGGGCGTCAAATGATCATGTCCACCTGAAGTGGAAAATAGCAGTGAAATGTCCATCTGGCGTACCGGACCCCTACTAATACTTTTTGTCCTACTTCTTGAACACTCCAAACGGTTTGCCGATCGGAAGGACGACGCGGCCGAAGTGGGTATTCAATACAATTGCTGCTGAGCCGTAGAACGACAATAGCGAAATCATGAGCTCAGCTACAGCTGCTAGCATATGTGTTTGTTCGTGCGCAATGTCAAACGAGCTTAACGATAGCCCGATGAACAAAAAGTCGATGCAGACGAAAATGGAAAACAGAACTTTGTGTGTTTCCATCGCGCCGACTGTCATGAAGAGGCTGAAAATCAAGTAGCCGACAAAGGCTACGCCAAGCTGGTGAGAATCGACGTCTGCCGCAAGCTTTTCACCGAATGCGCCGAGCTGGATGAGCCAAGACATGCCGACACCGAACCAGAAAAGGCCGAACGCGCCGAACGCTGTTGTACCGAAAATGTTGTTATGCTTGGAATCTTGAACAGCCGCGAACAGCTGAGCGATTCCGCCTAAGAAGAAGGCCCACGGCAGGATGAAAGCGACGCCGTCAGTAAGGCCGAGTTTTTGAGATGATGCGACAAGCGTAACCATGGCGAGGCCGAAAAGACCGAGTGCAGATGGGTCAGCAGCTGTCATTTTTACTGTTGTATTATTTTGATTGTTCATGTTGTCCTCCTTTAAAAACATACTTTCCTACAGTACAGAAGAACAGCGATGATGTCAACAGAGATTTTCTTTCCAGCAGTCACAAGGAATATTTCGCAAAGATAGGTAGACAACGTTACACCTTGTCCATCTCTTCATATATTTATAATAGATAAGGAAGAAGGTGACTCGATGAACAAAGACAAAGTTCTGGTACTTGTCCACATACCCAAGACAGCAGGTTCGTCTCTAACAACGGCAATCATGCCCTATTATCAACCACATGAAGTGTTTACGGAAAATGACAACGGATCGTTTCCGAGCCCGGGAACAAAGATCATCATCGGCCATAACCGTTTTGGCCGTTATCATGGTTTAGGTCCATTACTATATATAACGATGCTACGTAATCCGATTGATCGCGTCATATCGCATTATTATTATCTGAAACACGTTGTACTTGAGGACAATTTAGCTAAACACGTGAGCTTGGAGGAGTTCTCTCGATCCATTTGGGCAGCTAACCTGCAAACACAATATCTTACAGGCGGGGTGATAGATTTTGAGCTGGCCATTCAACACTTAAAAACATTCGCATTCTTTGGAATCACGGAACTATTCACAGAATCCTTGTATTTATTGGAAGATAATTTGGGGTTTGCAAACATCCAATATTCAAGAATTAACGAAAATCCACAAAAACCAAAAAAAGAATTTATTAATCCATACACCATTGAACAGATTAGACGAAACAACCTGAGTGATATGAAGTTATATCACTGGGCAAGAAATACATTTGATAAACGGCTCAAAGAGTCCGATTGGTTTAAGAATTAATGAGGATAAGCACTATACGCATTTGCGCTATGAAAATCCTTGAGAGCTTTTGCCGAAAGCGTTAAGAACCTTTATAATAAGAATCAACATACGTTATCTACTCAGACGGACTGGCTTGCCAGTCCTCTTCATTTTTTAAAAGGAGGAATCTCCAGCCATGCTTGAACAGGCTCAAAAGCTGCTGCAGCAGTATTATGGCTATTCAGTGTTCAGGAACGGACAAGAACAGGCGATACAGTCGGTTCTTTCAGGCAATGATACGCTCACGGTCATGCCAACGGGCGGCGGGAAATCAATCTGTTATCAGATTCCTGCCCTCGTTTTCGAAGGTACGACCATCGTGATCTCGCCTCTCATTTCACTCATGAAAGACCAGGTTGACGCACTGCTTCAGGTCGGCATACCCGCGGCATACATCAACTCGTCCATCACTGGGACGGAAGCGCGCGACCGCATTCAAAAAGCGAAGCGCGGCGAGTATAAGCTGCTCTATATCGCACCGGAGCGCTTGGAATCCTATGATTTTATGGAGCATTTAAAAGGACTCGACATTCCGCTCGTGGCCGTTGATGAGGCACATTGTATCTCGCAATGGGGCCACGATTTTAGGCCAAGCTATCAGCGCATTCAGCGGCTAGTGCAAACTTTGCCGCAAAAGCCGATCGTGATTGCATTAACAGCGACGGCGACCCCACGAGTACGCTACGACATTTGTGAGTCATTAAACATAGACGAACAGAACACCGTCCTGACCGGATTTGAGCGCGAGAATCTCTCTTTCTCCGTCATCCGTGGTCAGGACAGGCTTCGTTTTCTTAAGGACTTCTTGAAAAAGAATGAAAAAGAAGCGGGCATTATCTATGCCGCAACCAGGAAAACGGTCGATCAGCTTTACGAGCATCTGCAAAAAAGCGGAATTGCTGTATCGCGCTATCACGCGGGCATGAACGATGTGGAGCGCATGCAGCAGCAGGAGGAGTTCCTGCAAGACCGTACGGCGGTGATGGTCGCGACATCCGCGTTCGGGATGGGAATCGACAAGTCCAATATTCGCTATGTCATCCATTTTCAGCTGACGAAAAATATGGAGAGCTATTATCAGGAAGCGGGCCGTGCCGGGCGCGACGGTTTGCCGAGCGAATGTATCCTGCTGTATTCCTCTCAGGACGTACAGGTGCAGCGATTCTTGATTGATCAGTCTAGTGAGCAGCACCGCATGTCGTCTGAGCTGGAGAAGCTGCAGCAGATGGTGGACTATTGCCATACCGAAAGCTGCCTGCAAAGCAAGATTGTACACTATTTCAGCGAAGAAGAGCCTCCGCCGTGCGGACGCTGCGGCAATTGTACGGATACACGCGAGACGATGGACGTGACGCGCGAGGCGCAGATTGTGCTGTCATGCATCGTGCGCATGGGTCAGAGCCGGTTCGGCAAGACGATCATCGCCCAGGTACTCACCGCATCACGCAACAAAAAAGTGATGGAGCTCGGCTTTGACCGGCTGCCGACATACGGCCTGCTGAAGGATCAAAGTGCGAAAGATGTGACCGACTTGATCGAGTTTCTCATCTCACAGGAGCTGATTGCGGTCGAGCATGGTTCGTTTCCGACACTTTATGTGAAAGAAAAAGGCCGCGATGTGCTTACTGGAAAATTGGCTGTACAGCGTAAAGAGGCTGTTCGTACGAAGCAGGTGTCTATGGATGATCCGCTGTTCGAAGTGCTTCGTCAAGTGCGAAAAGAAATCGCCGAGCAAGAAGGCGTGCCGCCGTTCGTTATTTTTGCCGATACCGCGCTTAAAGACATGTGCGCTAAACAGCCGCGTTCGAGTGAACAGTTCCTGGGCGTTACTGGAGTCGGCCAAAATAAGTTGGATAAGTACGGTGAACGCTTTATGGCAGCGATCGAGGATTATTTGATTGAGAACCCTGAATATCAAGCCGCGGTGAGTGCGGAGACACCATCTGCTCCGGTCCGTACGCCGAAAAAGCCGACCGCCAACTCTCATTTGGAAACGTACAAGCTGTATAAAGACGAGCTTGATATAGAAGAAATCGCTGCAAAACGAGAGCTCAGTGTGACGACCGTCGAGAACCATCTAATCCAATGCATGCAGGACGGGATGGATATCGATATGGAAGATGTCATTCCAGAAGAGTATATTCGCGACATCGAAAGGGCCGTGCGTGAAGCCGGCGGCGACAAGCTGAAGCCGATCAAAGAGCTTGTGCCGGATGAAGTGAGTTATTTTATGATTAAGGTGTATTTGCAATCACAGCAAAAAAGCCGCGTTTAGTAGTGTAGGATTATAGCCTTTTCGAAGCAGTTGTGGCTAGTTGCTTGAGGCAGCAGAGGGCTGGCGCGCAAGCTGTAAGAAGCGGCGCGAAAATTTAGGGTAGTATGAAAAACCCGCCAGCAAGTTGTCTATAACCGCCTGCAACAACAAACCGGCGCGACTGAAGCTCTGGCTGGCGCGCAAAACTCATGAGCCGCGCGGAAATATTAAGTGTGGCTTGCAAATTAAAAAGCTGGCGCGCAAACCATCTGGATTTGAGATGTGACTCAATATTGGTCCATCAGCAAATCAAACCGGCGCGACTCCTTAGGAAACCCGCTTGCATTTGCTTAAATTGGCGCGGAAAAGCTCGAAAAGTCTAAAAATCCGCGCGCAAAATTTAGCCCGATAAAATACAAGAAGAATAGAGTGATGTTATGAAGAAAACAGCACGTTTAAAAGTAAAGCCTTCTTATGTGAAGAGCTTAAAAGCGGGGTATCCGTTAATTTCGGAGGACGCTATCCTGAATCTGCACGAGATCAAGGATGAAGGAACGATTGTTGAGCTTTTTGATGAAAAGAACACATTTTTAGGCAAAGGCTATTATGGCAAGCAAAATAAAGGGCGCGGCTGGATCTTAACACGCGACCCGCAGGAAGTAATCAATGAATCGTTCTTTCATGAAAAACTGAAAAATGCTGCTGCTCACCGCGAAGCTCTTTTCAACGATTACGAGACAACGGCTTTTCGCGTGTTTAACGGAGAGGGAGACGGAATCGGCGGCATCACGATCGACCATTATAACCACTATTATGTGATTACGTGGTACAGCGAGGGAGCTTATGCTTTTAAAAATGACATCATTGCGGCACTGAAGAATAACGTACCGAAAGTGAAGGGCATTTATGAGAAAAAGCGCTTTGCCGGTAAAGGCACATATATCGAAGGCGATGATTTTGTGGAAGGCGAAAAGGCGCCTGAACCGCTGCTCGTCAGAGAAAACGGCATTCACTTCGCCGTTTATTTGAATGATGGGGCGATGGTCGGCGTGTTCCTGGATCAGCGCGACGTGCGCAAAAAGATCCGCGACAAATATGCGAGCGGCAAGACGGTCCTTAACACGTTCTCATACACCGGTGCATTTTCGGTCGCAGCGGCACTTGGCGGAGCGGTGAAAACGACGAGTGTGGATCTTGCCAACCGAAGCCGTGCGAAAACGCAGGAACAGTTCAGCGTGAATGGCATCGATTACAGCGAGCACGACATTATCGTGGAAGATGTGTTCAACTATTTCAAGTACGCGGTCCGCAAAGAACTGTCGTTTGATATGGTCATTCTCGATCCGCCAAGCTTCGCGCGTTCTAAGAAACACACGTTTAGCGCTGAAAAAGATTACACAGGACTGCTTGAGCAGGCGATTGCGATAACAGAGAAAAATGGTGTGATCGTCGCATCAAGCAACTGTGCCACATTCGGCATGACCAAATTCAAAGACTTTATCGACAAGGCGTTCAAAAACGCAGGCAGTCCATACAAAATCTTAGAAGAATTCAAGCTGCCGACAGACTTTAAATACCACCGAGAGTTTAAGGAAGGCAACTATCTTAAAGTTGTTTTTGTAAAAAAGGGATAAGATGAATAAGACCGATGCGGGATGCATCGGTCTTTTCTTTCCGTTTCGTATAATATCTCTACCTTAATTATATCATCGTTTTCAAAATATTTACAGACTGCTATTTTTGTCACATTCATACTATACTGTACTACACCAATCAAAAAAGGGGTGCAGTGTATGGATGACATAAAACATGTCTTAGATCAAGGTCCTTTTTTCCACGGAACGAAAGCAGAACTGAGATTAGGCGATCTATTAGAGCCAGAGCGCCAATCCAATTATCAAGACAAGAAATCGAACCATATCTACTTTACCGCCACATTAGAGGCTGCAAAATGGGGTGCGGAGTTGGCCGCAGGGAAGTCGAAGGAAAGAATTTATCTCGTTGAACCATTGGGGAATTTTGAAAATGACCCAAACTTAACGGACAAGAAGTTTCCTGGTAATCCGACGCGGTCGTACCGCTCGAAGCTGCCTTTGAAAATCATAGCGGAATTAGGCAAGTGGGAGCGCCATACAGAAGAACAGATTCAGCATATGCTCTCCTCATTGAAGAAACTGCGTGAAGAAGGAAAAGCTGTCATATACGATTAAACGAAAACTCCAATCTCTCAGCAGCACAGAGAGATTGGAGTTTTTCAACCGTTCATATCGCTTCAGCCCTCAAAATAAAACGATGCTGCTTAACATCAAAATATCCGTTTTTTTGTATGTGCTGATGAATCTTCTGCAGGTGATCATTGTATTTTTCCACGCTGAAGTTCTCAATCTGCCACGGAATGGCTTTTAAATAATAGATAATAGCGCCAATGTCGTAAAAGCGCTGCGCTGGGAACGATTCGCGGCTGTATGTAACCTTGAACCGTGAACGCTCCAGCTCTTCAACGGCAAAGTCCAAGTTCCAGTGCGCGAACTCTTGATTCGCAGGAACACCGAGTGCCTCATTAATCTCCGCACAGTCAGTTCCTCCCACTTGCTGCGTTAAAAAAACGCCGCCGTTCTTGAGAATACGCCTTACTTCATCCGGAGCATACGATTCGTGGCGGTTAATGATCACATCAAACTGATGGTCGTCAAACGGCAGCGTGCTGTCATCGTATACTTGTTTCACCGTGACGCCAAGCGGTTCAAGTCGATTAGCCGCAATCGGCACGTTTGGAGCATACGCTTCCGTTGCGAACACTGACTCAGGAAACGGCTGCAGCATCGACAAGAATTCGCCTCCGCCTGTCCCCATGTCCAGCAAGCTCTCACATTGTTGGACAAGGCTGACGGTCATGCTGCCGTATGACCATGGCAGCAGTTCAGACTGCATGCGCCCTGTTTCTGAAAGATATGAAAAGTCCCAGCCGCTGAAATGCTGATCGGCATTTTTGACATACGTATCAAAAGTCATAAAAATCCCCCTTTTCAAAACAGGTTCTGCATTTATTTAAAAAAACCTTCCTTGTGAGCTTTATAAGCATTTAGAAGGCCAATAACTATAACGGTTGTATACGGTACCGTTCCGTCTAGTGCTGTATTGATGCAATAGACGGTCAGCAGTGCGGCTGCAAATGACAAACAAAAGGCAAGCCATTTTTTCTTTAAAACAGCATAGAAAAACAACTGAAGCAGAACAAAGCCCAGCAACAGGAGACTCGCATAGCTCCATTCTTTGAAGGGGAAAAAAGGGAACATTACTAAACAGAGTATCAGCCAAGCCATTATATGCGTTTTATACGTGATTTTCATCCCAATCACCTCGCTGAATTGTACCCGCAATATTTTACAGACAAACCGCTCATTAGGTATGCTAGTACTAGAATAATGGGAAGTGTGGGGATGAAAAATGATAGAGAGCAGTGAGGGAAGAATACTCATCATGACCTCGGTGGAAGCCGAACGCGATGCGGTGCTGCGAGGCGTAGGCGACAATGAAAGAGTGGATGTTCTGCTGGCCGGAGTGGGGCCAGTGTCAGCCGCTATTCAAACAACCAAAGCATTGCAAAAAGAAACGTACAGCCTTGTCATCTGTGCCGGCATTGCCGGAGGATTTACGGAAAAAGCGGAAATCGGCACCATTGCAGTGGCGACGGAAATCGTATCGGCTGATTTAGGCGCGGAATCACCAGACGGCTTCATTCCGCTCGATGATCTCGGGTTCGGATCCTCCACACGCATCGTACCGGAAGAGCACCTCGTGTCAGCACTCAGCTCGGCTATTGAAGCCGCTGGAAATATAACGACTATCCGGGGTCCGGTACTCACACTTTCTACAGTGACTGGAACGGCTGAAACAACTGCAGCACTCACGCAGCGTGAACCGGAGGCGATAGCTGAAGCAATGGAAGGGTACGGCGTGGCGTCTGCAGCACTTGAGTTCGGTGTGCCGGTTCTTGAACTTCGCGCCATCTCCAACCCGATCGGTCCGCGCGACCGTTCCGCATGGCGCATAAAAGATGCGCTAGCAGCACTCGAATCAGCAAGTCAAGTCATAACGGAGGTTTTCTAAATGAACAAGAAGCTAAGTATTGCGTTTTCACCTTGCCCGAACGACACGTTCGTCTTTCATGCGCTCACACACGGACTTGTTCCAGGCGCGCCTGAATTTGACGTCACCTATGCTGATATTAACATCACAAACGAGCTCGCTGCTGAATCAAACGAGCTCGATATTTTGAAAATTTCATTTGCCGCACTGCCGTTTATCCGTGATGAGTACGCCCTTCTGCCATGCGGCGGGGCACTCGGACGCGGCTGCGGTCCGCTCGTGCTCGTGAACGATCCGAAGAAGGTAGAGCCTGGCGCGCTGTCTAGTGCGAAGGTTGCCGTGCCGAGCGAGCGCTCTACCGCTTATATGCTGTTCCGCTTATGGGCGGCCCAAAACGTGCCGGGCGGTGTAGGCGAGATCATAGTGATGCCGTTCAACGAAATCATGCCTGCTGTGAAAGACGGCACCATTGATGCAGGGCTCGTCATTCATGAGGCGCGCTTCACGTATCAGAATTTTGGACTGACGCTGCTCGCGGATATGGGGGAATGGTGGGAGCGCGATACGGGACTGCCAATTCCGCTTGGGGCCATTATTGCGAAAAAGAGCCTTGACCTTGATGCAATCGCCGGCTGGATTCGCCAGTCGGTTGAACAGGCGTGGGAGAACCCTGACCAGTCGCATGAATATGTCATGCAGCACGCAGACGAGCTGTCGCCAGAAGTTGCACAGTCACATATTGATTTGTACGTGAACGAGTTCACCCGTGACCTTGGAGAAAAAGGGTTTGAAGCGATTACCTCTCTGCTGAACCGGGCGGCTGAAGAAGGTATTGTGCCGAAGAGGGATTATACAGATCTTATTAATTAAACAGAAAAGAGTGCTCCCCATCTGCGGGTAGCACTCTTTTCTGCTTTATGGCTGATTCCAAAACAGCATAGATGAAGCGGGGAGAATGACGGTGAAAAACAATACGATGATGTTTCCGATGAGTCCAATTGTTCGGGTGGCTCCTTTGTTACTTAAAAATGCAGTGATCAAACCTATGACAGGCAAAATCATAACTAGCGCAATCATTACAGATCCAGGAATAGAAGCTCCTATGTTCCAGAAAAGGGAGAGTGTGTAAATGACAGCTGACATTAGAAAAATGCCTACCGATACAACACCAAATTTCTTCATGCACTCACCTCATCTAATCGTTTATTTTTAAAAATCGCATACTCACTTCTCAACATTGAATAAATCTCCAAGTCTACGATGCCTTTGCCCACCCAAAGTGTGGCTTGGCGGAGCGTGCCTTCTAACATGAAGCCGTTTTTAAGAAGTATCTGTTTGGACGCTTCATTTTCTGGCATCACTTCTGCTTGAATTCGATTGAACTCCGCTTGCTCAAACAGGAACTCGGTTACAAGCCGTACCGCTTCTGTGGCGATTCCTTTGCCCCAATGATGCTCAGCAAGGAAATAACCGATTGTCACCATCTCCACTTTTTTGCTGAAGTCAAACGCTTCAATGATGCCAGTGAGTCTGCCTTCCACATAAATACCCCATTTTAATCTCGTTTGCTTATGAAAATCACGGTCAAAGTGGCCAATCATGTTCTGAACGGTTGCTTTATTGGTCTTCGGCAGTATGCCGCAATGAGTGAAAACACGCTCGTTGCTGTATATCGCAAACACTTCGTCCAGGTCATCAACGGTAATATTCTTCAGCTCCAGCATGTCAGAACGAAGAAGAGGAAACTTGGAAAACAATGCGATAAGGTTCATTCGCTAACACCTCTCTTTAAGTGTGGTCTGCAAATAAAGACGTGATTGTGTTAAGAAAATGGAGACTGTGCAAATAAGTAATTCCAGTTATTTTCCAGAAATAAATAAATGTTTAAAGTTGCAAATAAGTCTTTAAAATTCGCAAATAAATTCCTCGGATTGCAAATAAGACCCCGAAATTTGCAAATAAACGCGCGTTAGTGTCTTCTTATCAAGGCTGATACCCCAGCATACTGAACATAATCGTAAGCCAAATATACAGAAGACCGACTGGAATGATGCTCAGTACAACCGGCAGCTTTCTTAATTTGGTCTTACATTGCTTCAGCCACAAATAATACGAGTAGATGAGCAGCACGAGGAATGGAAGGGCGAAAAAACCGAAATACATATCTACATAATCCGAATTTTTGTCCCAAAATACTTCAATGGGGCCATTATGATGGTACTTTCTTTCGATCTCGTTTGACCCAGTTGTAAAGAAATACGTCAGCACAGCGTAATAAGCAGCCGCACTGGCTTTAACATACCATTTTATCTGCGTATTAAATAGAATAATAGAGCATAACAGTGCAAGGATGAGAACGATCATTGTCCAAACCTCCGTTCAGCTAAATATTACCATTTATCTATATACAGCGGTCAAAAAATCTTGCATAAATTTTCCCAATCATGATACATTAAATGCAGGTACCTTTTTATTCTAGGTAGGTGAAGTTAACGTTGTTTAATCGTGAATTGTTGAAAGGAAGCACGTCGCTTGTCGTGCTGCAGCTGTTAGCGGAGCGGGATATGTACGGCTATGAGCTGGTGAAGGAGCTGGAAAAGCGAAGCGATCAGCATCTTCAAGTGAAAGAGGGCACGCTTTATCCGGCGCTTCATAAGCTTGAGAAGCAGGAGTATATTGATTGCTATTGGCAGGAGCAGACGAAGGGCCCGGCGCGTAAGTATTACCGCATCACAGCGGAAGGCATTGAGATGCTGAAGGAAAAGACAGAAGAGTGGCAGCAGTTCGTGCAGGTCATCAACAAAGTGATGGGGAGTCCGGAGCATGATCCATCTTGAAGTAACATCTTCCTATTTGAAGAAGCTCAGCAAAGAGTTGAAGAAACATCCGAAAAAACGCGATATTCTTCGCGATTATGAGCTGCATTTAAGTGAGCTCGTCGAGGAACAGAGAGAGAAAATCAGCACGTTCGACGAGTGGGAGCAGATGATGCATGAGCGGATCGGTCATCCGAAAGAGGTAGCGCTCGCCTGGCAGGAGGAATTATCGGTTACGCCGAACAAAACGTTCTACCTGTTTTTGCTGCTGAACGCCGCGTTCTTTGCGGCAGGCGCACTACTGACCGCTGTTCACTTTCAAAGCGAGACAGCATGGGTACGGCATGTGTGGGCTGCGCTCACGTCCATTCCGATCATCATCATGCTAGTTTACCTCGGCTTTTGGGCGCTGCTCGGATACGAAATCGGAAAAAGCTTTGGTGCTCGTGGCAGGGTGCTTATGAAAAAGACGTTCGCGTTCTCCATCATTCCGAACTTTGGCCTTATGCTGCTCGTGCTCTTTAATATTGTGCCGCACGAATGGTTCGCGCCGCTGCTTTCGGAAACGTTTATCGCGCTCTGCGTCGGTGCGTCATTCCTGCTGTATCCCGTCTGCTATGCAGGCTACAAGTGGGGAAAGAAGCAGTCTGTCTAATTTTTTTTGCCTTACTATATAGAATTACTAAGTATATAGAATAACGATATAAAGGGAGATGGTAAAATGAACATGGAATGGAAACGTAATGATGTCATTTTCTTAATCTTATGCACGCTTCTAGGTATATTAGCAGAGCAGTCGTTTTTTCACGGAACGATTGGGATCTCGTATTTAGTGTTTATCGCCGCACTATACTGGGTGTTTTTCTATCGTTTTAAGCACTTTCCCTTTACCAACAGGCGTATTGGCTTCTTCGTTTTGTTCTCGATCTGGATGCTGTCGGCGAACTTTTTTCTTTACGACAATATGCTGTTCTATGTGTTAAATCAGCTGGTGATCCCCGCATTGGTCGTCTTGCACTTGAGCCTCATCACCGGACACAAAGCCGTGAAATGGAACCGGATTGCCTTTATCTTTTACACATTGCACCGTCTCTTCAGCACCATTCCCTATGTGAAGACGATCCTTCAGTTGTTGCAAAATGAACGTAAGCCGCTCACAGCGAACCGCTCCATGCAGACGGCGGCAAAAGTGGCCATTGGCCTGCTGTTGTCCATTCCGCTGCTTTTTATTGTCATCATGCTGCTGTCTTCTGCAGACGAACAATTTAGCCGAATCGTTGGAAATCTGCCGCATCTGTTATCAGATGTCAGTGTGGGAGAGTATATATTCCGCCTACTCGTGGTCGTGTTTTTTTCCGCAATTTTGTTCGGATATATGCAAGTGCTGTACGCAAGAAAAGAAATCGATGCACCAATCATCCACATCAGTCGATTTTTAGACCCAGTCATCATCTGCACCATACTATTCATGGTTAACGCTGTATATGTGCTGTTTGCCTATTTGCAGTTTCACTATTTGTTCAGCGGTACGCTGCAGGGCGGCTTCACGTTCGCCGAATATGCGCGCAGAGGATTTTTTGAGCTGATCGCCGTGAGCTTGATTAACCTTTCCCTGCTGAATGGCGTGATCACTTTTACAGATACAATAAACAACGCCTTCAAAAGAGGAGTACAGATACTGCTGACCGTGCTGATTACCGCGAGCGGCGTGATGCTCACGTCTGCGTTTACTCGGCTGTCGTTGTACGAAAGTGTCTATGGTTTCACGATGGACCGTGTGCTGCCGCATTCCTTTATGCTGCTGCTCGCCGTTATCTTTATTTTCACCCTGATAAAAGTGTGGATCGAAAGGCTGTCGCTCGTCCGCTTTTATTTCATATCGTGTCTCGCGTATTACACGGCATTGAACAGTGTGAACGTGGAGCAGTTTGTTGTCGATCAGAACATGAAGCGTTATGAAGAGACTGGCAAGATTGACATTCAGCATATCGGCGCGCTTTCGTATACAGGAACGAACGCCCTCATCACGCTCTATGAAAAAGATCCGAAAAATAATCAGATCAAACAGCTGCTGATGGAGAAAAAGGCAATGGTTGCGGGTGAGCAGGAAACGTGGCAGTCCTACAACCTGCTGAAGAAAACGGTAAGAGAGCGGCTGGAAAAGCTGGAGTTAAAATAATGTCCGGCTGAATCTTTTTTCACCTATGGTCCGTATGTAGAAAGTGGTCATCGGTTGTGTAAAAAAATGGTTCTATGCTTTTCGATTTACTATATAATAAATAGCTGAGGGGTGAAAACATGAATAAGACGAAAAAGCTTATTGCTGGGCTGTCCTCGATCTCGCTTGCGGCGGGTCTTGCCGGTTGCTCGGATGAAGAACTTCCGCCTGAGCCGACAGACAGCGAATGCAGCGACTGGGACTGGGATGACAGTGAAGGTGTTTACGAGTGCGACGATACGAACTCACGGTATTTTGGCTGGTTCTTTTATGGCGGACAATATTATCAAGATACAAACAGCCTTCACAAAAGCTCGAAGTACAAGAAATACAAAAGCAGTTCCAGCTTCCTGGGCGGAAAAGGCCTTGGCAGCAGCAGCGGCAGTTTTGGCGGATAATCTTTTAAAAAGGGTGGTATAAAAAATGGAACTCATTCTTAATTTCTTATTATATGCTGCAACAGGTCTCGGACTCTTGATGGTCGGATTCGTCATGTTTGAAATGACGACCAAAGTAAAAGAGCTGAAGCTGATCAGCCAAGGCAACACAGCCGCAGCACTTTCCATCGGCGGCCGCTTGTTCGGTCTTGCTTTCGTAATCGGATCATCGATCGCAAACTCGGTGAACATCGTCGACATGCTCATCTGGGGCGCAATCGGCATCGTGGCACAGGTTATCGCATTCTACATTGCCGAAGTGCTCATCCTCCGCATTAAGATCTCTCGCGCGGTCGAAGAAAACAACACGGCAGTCGGCGTCATCCTGCTTCTTCTCAGCCTTTCAGTCGGCTGGGTCATCGCGCAGTGCTTGACGTACTAAACAGCCAAACGAACTCATAGACGAAATGTCTGTGAGTTTTATTTGTTAAAAAAAGGAAATTTAAAAAGAATACGGAAATTAAATAAAAAGAGAAGGGGGACAAGAAAAATGAAGAGACTTTTCAAAATCGGTTTGCTGGCTTTCGCTTTAATGAGTACCGCAGCTTGCTCAGAGGAAGTGGGAAAAGGAAGCGAAAAGGCTGTTGAAACGAAGGCGATTAAAGACGGTCATGTAGTGGCTGTGCATCTAGGTAATACGTTTGAAGAAGTGGCGAAAGGAAGAGTCCAGTTGCATAATCTGGACAAACTTGTCCAGCTGGAAAAGAAGGTGGAAGCCAAAGAACAGACGGAACCTGTAACCATCACCATTTTAAACAATAAAAAAGAGGAGTTAGCTAAAAACACCTTGAATTATGATGGTAAAGTGATTACATTCAACAATAACTATGATGGATACAGAGGTTCTGCTAAAGGTACGTTTACGTGTGAGTATATGATGATCAGAGGTGGCGCGGTGTATTTAGAAAGCTGCAAAGACCAGGAGGAAAAGGAAGTTACGACGGTGCTCGCGTTCATGGGCACACAGAAAGCATTTAGGGAAGCTGAAGCAGCAAATTAAGGAGTGAGTGACGGTGGCGGATGATCTTGTCTTCTTAACACTGCTTGTCCTCGTTGTCATCTACCATATCGTGAAAAACAGAGACCTTTTGAAACAACTGACGGTAGCTCAGCTGTTAGGCACATGTGCTTGTTATCTTAGTGCGTTCCTGCTGGGAGTTTTTTGCCTCTATGACGCCGGGAATTGGATTTCAAGGTTTATTTCTCATGAACTTCTAAAGGCAATCGTTCAATTTGTTGCAATAGGTTTTACTTTGATTTTCTACGGATATATTTTGCCTTATCTATTAAAAAAAGTGACTAACGGAGTTCTTCCGAAAAGTTAGGAGTTTCATAATGGCATATGAATTAAAAACAAAACAAACCGATGCAAGCGTCATTGAGTTCATTGAACAGGTGGACAGCGAAAAGAAACGTGAGGACGCCTACAAGCTGCTCGATATTTTTACCGAGACCACTGGATTTGAGGCGAAAATGTGGGGACCAAGCATTATTGGCTTCGGGTCGTATCATTACAAGTACGATTCAGGCCACGAGGGCGATGCGCCGCTCGTCGGCTTCTCTCCGCGCAAAGCGAAGATTAGCTTATATTTTGCGCCGGGTGAAACGAAGCGTGAGGATCTGCTGAAAAGCTTCGGCAAGCATACGACAGGAAAAGCGTGTGTGTATATCAACAAAGTGGCGGATATTGATGCAGATGTTTTGAAAACACTCATTAATGAATCTATTGCCTTCTTGCGCGCGACGTATCCGGAATAAAAGCTGCGTATGGGGAACGAGCTCCCTTACACAGCTTTTCTCATGTGTTAGTTGTTAAAAAAACGGATGTACTGTCGCCAATGCCCGATGTCCTGTTCGTAATGCTTCGCCATGATCCTCGTAATCTGTGAAATGTGCGTCAAATCGTGAACGACCCATGTGGAAAGCAGCTCTCTAAGTTTCACTTCACCAAATTCAGGGTGAATACCGGTCCGTTCAAAATGATCCTCGGAATCTACCAGACTTTGAAGCTTTTCAAGGTTGGCGGCGCGCAGGTTTTTGAATTCCAAGACCCTGATATGAAAAGGTTCATCTGTTTTGTTCGTGATATGAGCAAATCGGTCGAATGGCGGAAAGCGGTGCGGTCCGCCTTCCTGCAAGATAGCTTCTATTCTAGGAATAAAGTTCGTTTTCTCGCATTCAATTAAATGGTCGATTACCTCAGCCGCGTTCCACGTTCCCTCGCCTTCGTCCGCCTGCAGCCAGCTGTCTGACAAACCGGAAAGGAAATAATCAAGCGTTTGCGGTGTGCGTTTTAAAACTTCTATGGCTTCTTTCAGATTAAAGTTCATAGCCACTGCTCCTTTTCAACAGGTTGTTTACAGCACCATCTTTCCAAGATAAATCACATAAACGCCGCGGTCTTCATCAATTTCTGTTGAGTCCCGCAAAAACTGTCCAATGCTCGGGATGTCGATCACATCTTTTAAAAGGTAGCGGATCGCTTCCCAATGCGTGGCGAGCGGGAGTGTGCGGATAAGCCGCATATCACCGTTTTCGCGGTATTCACGAAACTCGATGTGCACGCCTTTTCCTTTGTAATTCTTTTCATCAGAGAAACGGCGCGCTTCTCCTTTTTCCTCAAGCACGAGCACCTCTTCATTGCCCGCCATTTCATTCGCCTTCAGCATATATTCTTTGCCTTTCACGACAAAATAATGGCACAGCTGCCGCGCGTACATTTCGTCCTCGTGCAGGTTTTCCGGAACGGAGTACGTTAAGAAGCCTTCAAAATTTTCACCGCGCTGAATGTAATACGTTAATTTCAATGTCCTGTCCTCCCTGAGGTATACTGTATCTATCATACCAGTGCGGAGGGTCCAATGTGGAATATAAAGTAAAACGTGAAGCCTTTTTTAATCAGCTGCCCAATTATTGGGCGAACATGTACGGCCAGGAGTATTCGCTTTACGGCGTGCACCAGATAACAGAGGAATATGCTGCAAGCTTGCAAGAGTTCGGCGATCGTGCCGGTGCCATTTTTTTCAAAACGCATGAGTTGCTGTCATCCGATCTTGTGGCAGATGAAACACTGCTGCAGCTCGGATTTCCAAGCGAAACACTGCCATACATACGCTGTAAAAGTCTGTTGCCGAAAACAGTCATCGGCAGACTGGATGCCGTAGAAGTAGATGGTGCGCCTAAAGTGATGGAGCTCAACAGCGACACCCCGACGTTCATTTATGAATGCTTTTCTGTAACTGGAAAAATGTGTGATGAATTTGGTGTGTCGGATCCGAATGAAGGGGAAGAGGCGGTGTTGAAAAAAGCCGTTCGTTCCGCTGTCTTGAACGCCTACCGCAGCCTCGGGACGAGTCATGCACCGTACATTGTATTTACGTCGCATGAAGATAATGAAGAAGACCGCAACACCGTGCTGTACTTGAAATCTCTTGCTGGAATGCCGTCTGAATACGTGGCATTAAAGGATCTTCGGATTGTTGCCGGCGTCGGGCTGTTCGACAGTGCTGGCCGTAAAATCGATGTTCTGTACCGCCAAACGTTTCCGGTCGAGTCACTCATAAAAGATGTCGACCCGGACACAGGGGAGAACGTCGGCTTGCAGCTCATGCAGCTCGTCATTGACGGAAAGCTCGCTGTCATCAACCCGCCATCGGCCTTTCTTTTGCAAAGTAAAGCCGTCATGGCCGTCATCTGGGGACTGCACGAAGAACACTCGCCGTTCTTTACAGAAGAAGAGCACGAATGGATTGGCCAATGCTTCCTGCCGACCTACCTCGAACCCGACATTTTGATAGCAAACGGCGAAAGCTACGTGAAGAAGCCCGTCTTCGGCCGCGAAGGAGATACAGTGGAAATATTTGACGGGTCCGGTACGCTAGTAGAAGAAGATAAAAATAAAAGCTACAAAGACTATTTATATGTGTACCAAAAATATGCCGAGCTGCCCAAAACCACATTTATGACAGAACAAGGCGAAAAAGAAGGACACCTCATGTCCGGTATATTCCTGATCAACGGAAAAGCCAGCGCATTCGGCTTCCGAGTCGGCAGCCGCATCACCGACAACCTCTCCTACTTTTTGCCGGCGGGAATAAAAAACCTATAAACCGGGGTCCGGTACCGGTTTACGCAACCATGCACCACTTTAGGAAATACAAGAAAACGTACCGGACCCCAAATGTATTATCAAAAAGTACCTCAACAACTATGCCATCTTAATTCTTTAACTCTTTAACACTGTGAATACTTCTTAGACTAAGTTGAGTGTAGTGTAAGGCGCCGACTCCAGCGAGTGGGAGTGAGACAGGTGAGACCTTCCAAAGGCGCTTGGAAAGCGTAGGGGCTCACCTTGTCCAGCTGCGGCGGCTAGTCCCTCGAGTCAGAAGGATGAATGGTCCAGTAAGGCAAAGAGCGCCTTACTTGCCCCTTCACCTTCTGCTGGTCGGGACTGAACGAGCCGCCTCCACATTTCGGTTTGTCCAGCTACGGCGGCTAGTCCCTCGAGTCAGAAGGATGAATGGTCCAGGAAGGCAAAGAGCGCCTTACTTGCCCCTTCACCTTCTGCTGGTCGGGACTAAACGAGCCGCCTCCGCTTTTCGGTTTGTCCAGCTGCGGTGGCTAGCCCCTCGAAGTCAAATGAGCCAGTTCCCAATAAGTCAAAAAGCGATCTTCTCGGTCCCTTTCTCATTTGCTTGTCGGGGCTGGACGAGCCCACCCGCGCTTTTCGCCATCCCCCCGCGGAAAGCGTGCGCCTGAAACGGAAATCGACTACTTCTTAGAATTCTAAAAAACACTTAATGATAAATAATTAAAATGTTGAAATAAGAAGAAAAAGCATGAAATTGTAGGAAAAAGAAAGAATGATAGAGATATCCTGCCCAAATCACCTCATGCGGCTATAAATTGATTATTCTGAATATTTTAATAATATTTACTTTCAGTTAATATAACGTTAACGAAACTACCACCCATTCTTAACAAGAAAGGCGTGATTCCAGTGAAACAGGCAAGCGAAGCATACTAACATCACATCCAGTTAGTAGACGGTCCGTGACAGCCGATTACGAGATGTGTGGGTATGCGGGGAAACACGCGATAGTGTCATTAAACTTATATTTTATAAGGGAGATGATTCCAATGACTTGTGTAAGCGAAGCATGCTAATGATCGTGTTGCAGAGGAAAATAGCTGGTGAAAACTATTTTCGCAGCATGTGTGCATGCGGGGACTGGAAAAAGGATAATAAACTGTAGAGTGCAAGGCAAATGATTAAATGCTAGTCAGTTAATTAAATGCAAGTGCATGTGCAACAGTAAGAAAGGGAAAATGTATAAGTGAATAATGAAGAACTAAAATAAGGCGTCGGCTATGTACAGTACACATAGATCCGGCGCCTTTATTTGTTTACATAACCGGGGTCCGGTACCGTTTTCGTTAACATCAGCAATGACGGAGGGCGACGGGAAAAGGTACCGGACCCCGACAGGGATTTGTTATAATAATGATACTATTTAGACTATTGCGTAAGGAGGTGGGAAACAGGATGAACCCTATAGAGGTATTAGAGCTCGAGATTGAAGCCATTATCAATGCTTCGAGCGAAAACATTATCGTTACGGATGGAAGTGGAGTGATTCTCCGCGCTGTAAAAAACAGCGAGGAAATGTACGGTATTCCATCAGCCGACCTGGTTGGTAAATCCGTCAAAGAGCTGGAGAAGCAGAAAATCTTTAATCCTTCTGTTACCTTAGAAGTGCTGGAGAAAAAAGAGCCTGTGAGGTTTATGCAGCAAACCGGCACCGGAAAGGTAATCATGACTCAAGGCATCCCTCTTTTTGATCAAGATAGGAAAATTATAAGAGTCATCAGCTTTTCTCATGACATGACCGAGATCGAGGAACTGAAAATGCAGTATGAAGTGCTGCAGCATAAGATGAAGCGTTATGAGGCAGAAATGCAGCAGCTTCGGAATCAGCAAACGTTGAAGGATGGCGTCGTGATCAAGAGCAAGCACATGCAGAATGTTTGGGATATGGTGAAAAGGGTGGCAAACAGCGATGCTGCTGTCGTGCTTGAAGGAGAATCGGGTACAGGAAAAAATGTAGCAGCAAGAGCACTTCATCACGGAGGCAGCAGAAGGACAGGGCCGCTTATCGAAGTGAATTGCGGTGCAATTCCACCAACACTTTTCGAATCGGAAATGTTCGGGTATGAGCCGGGTGCCTTTACAGGAGCAAGCACGAAGGGAAAACCGGGGCTGATCGAACTGGCTGACAAAGGAACCTTATTTCTTGATGAAGTAGGCGAACTGCCTATGGCGATACAGGTGAAATTGCTTAAAGTGCTGCAAGAGAAGAAAGTGACAAGAATGGGCGGCAGCAAGAGCCGTACAGTCGATTTCCGAGTAGTTGCTGCAACAAATCGAGACTTGGAATCGATGGTCAAGCAACGGATGTTTCGGGATGATCTTTATTACCGTCTAAATGTTGTGCCGATTACCCTCCCCCCTCTTCGGGAGCGTAAAGAAGACATTTTGCACTTCATTGCGTACTTTTTGGAGAAATTCAACGTCAAGTATGGGACGAGGAAATCTTTTCATGTGAGCGCTGTAGATGAACTAATCGCATACAGTTGGCCAGGCAACGTCAGAGAACTGGAAAACCTCATTGAACGAATGGTCGTAACGGTTGATGAAACCTTGATTAAAGGGAAGGACCTGCCTGCTATGCAAAAAACACAAAAAGCAAAGCAGCGTACCGATGAGACCGTGGCAATGTCGACCCTCCAAGAATCGTTAGAGACGGTTGAAAAAAGCTGGCTCATCCGTGCGTTTCGCGATTGTCGATCCACCTATGAGATGGCTGAATATCTTGGCATGAGCCAGCCGACTGTCGTGCGTCGGCTTAAAAAATACCGTATTAATTCAAAAACGATTTAATTATTCAAAAATGACTCAAACTATCTTGTTTTGAGTCATTTATGAATTAAAACAGCTTAAAACGATACGTTATGAAGTGGCACGATACTTGCATAGATACATAGTGAGTTCTTATTCATAGATAAAGGGTGATGATAATGGAAAATCAACATGAACAGCTAGCAAGTTTGGATCAGAAGCATTTTCTGCATCCGACCACTTCAATAAAACAGCAGCAAGCAACAGGACCGGATTTTATTTTCACAAAAGGGAAAGGTGTCCGTCTTACTGACATAAAAGGGAGAACCGTAATCGATGGTATGAGCTCACTGTGGAACGTGAACATTGGACACGGCCGCGAGGAGATCGCACAGACCGCATACGAACAAATGAAGACCCTAGGCTACAGCTCGTGTTTTGCCACATTCAGCAATGAACCGGCAATTCAGCTTGCCGCGAAGCTCGCTGAAATCGCACCAGGCAATCTGAGCGCGACGTTCTTCACGTCTGGAGGATCCGAATCGAACGATACGGCATATAAGCTAGCACGGCATTATTGGATGTTAAAAGGGCAGCCAAAGCGCAAGAAAATCATTTCGCGGTCGCAGTCGTATCATGGCGTAGCTGTCGGAGCAACGAGCGCGACGGGGTTGAAGCCCTTCCGCGATTTCACGAACTCACTCGCGCCAGACTTTTGTTATGTGGATCATTTCTCACCCGAGGCGCTTCGCCAAATGATCGAGCGGGAAGGACCGGAGACGGTTGCGGCGTATATCGCAGAACCGGTTCAAGGTGCAGGCGGGCTTCACATCGCGCCAGATGGCTATTTTAAAGAAATCCGCAGCATCTGTGATGAGTATGGCATCCTTTTTATCACGGACGAAGTAATCACCGGTTTTGGCAGAACGGGCACATATTTCGGCGTGGACCATTATGGTGTGGCGCCTGATATGATGTGCTTTGCCAAAGGCGTATCGAGCGGGTACGCGCAGCTTGGCGGAGTGATGATTTCAGAGAACATGCACAACGATTTTAAGCAGCTGTCTGAAGGCACGCTGCTGCATGGCTACACGTACAGCGGCCATCCGACGGCGTGTGCAGTCGCGCTGAAAAACCTCGAGATCCTCGAACGTGAAAATTTGATCAATAACGCGCGTGTGATGGGCGAGGAAATGCTCAAAGGCTTCCAAAAGATTCAGTCACTGCGCAGCATTGTTGGAGATGTTAGAGGCCTCGGACTAATGGGTGCAGTGGAAATCGTGAAAAATAAAGAGACGAAAGAGCGCTTTGCAGAGCCGTTCGCGCCAAAAGTGGTAGCAGAAGCGGCGAAACGAGGTCTTATCTGCCGTTCTGTCGTGTTTGACGGGCAAGACACACTCGTCTTCGCACCGCCGCTCGTCATTAACAGCGAAGAGATGAACGAATTGATCAGCATACTAAACGATGCAATCGAAGCTGTTGAAACAGGAATTCCTACGGCTGCAACGCAGTAAACATAGTCGGGGTCCGGTACCTTTTTCCATCAGCATGCACCACTTCGCTGTTTTTGGAAAAAGTGTACCGGACCCCGGTTTTTATTTGCTTAGCCCTTTGCCGCCAATCGGATTCAAGATGCTCATTCGCTCCATCCCGGCGATTAGCGGCTTGCCGTTCTGGATGAGCGTCTTCACGGAATCCAACTGAAGCGATGCTTGGTGAGCGCTTTGGTCGCGCCAGACTTCATAAATGAAGACAGCATCCGGTTCTGTTTCTGAGACGTTCACGACGTACAGAAAACAATGATCCACAGCTTCCATTGATTGAGCGGCTTCTAATAATACAGCCGCCAGCTCATCCCGCTTTCCTTCATACGCTGTCAGCTTTCCATACAATCCATACATCATTCAGCACCTCCGTTTACATTTATAGGTATTCCATTCGCTGTAGAGGCGATATAGACCTTTATTCAACGGTTGATCAACTTCCTTATGCGCGAGGGGCAAACAGAATAACCCCCACTCCCACAAGGCAGATGATGGTGCCGATCCAGTCGTATGTGTCGGGCATTTTCCGGTCAACACCCCAGCTCCACAGCAATGATAGTAAGATGAACACACCACCGTATGCCGCATAAACACGGCCGAATGTCGGAAAAGCTTGCAGCGTCGCGATCACGCCATATAAAGCGAGTATCACACCGCCCAGCAATCCATATATTGAGGGCTTTCCTTCTCGAAGCCAAAGCCAGATCAAATAGCCTCCGCCGATCTCGGCAAGACCTGCCAGCAGGAACAGAAGAAACGTCATCATAAGAACAGCGCCATAGAAAGGGTATGATAATAGATTCCATCAATAAATGTATCCCGCTCAGACAAGCCTTCTTTCTTAAAGCCGAGCTGTTTATACAGCGCGATCGCGTTTTCGTTATCCTGACGCGTGACGAGTGAGATTTTTTTCGTGATACCGTTCTGTGAAGCCCACTGAATCAGTTCCTTCATCAATCTCTTGCCGATGCCTTTCCCTTTATACTCTTTGGAAACGACGATGCCGAGGGTGCCAACATGCTTCGACCGTGCTCTTTGGCTTGAGGTTATCGTTGCAATGCTGATAATCTTTTCACCAACAAGAGCAAGCAGAATAATCGAGTTGTCCTCGCCGCGCACCGTTTCTAAGTAGTCTCCATATTCGACTGCGTCGCGCTGAAACTCGTTTTTGCCAAACGATAGATAATCACTTTCACCCCCGACAATATTATAAAAATTGATGATTCTCTCTGCATCATCTTTTTGTGCTTCACGTACGATATAGTCCATATAACGCTCCTCCAAAAGGCTCCATATGACAGGCAATGCCTGAAATTAGGGTATGATGTTCTAATAACAGCATAAATGGTTTAAGGAGCTGATGCACTTGTCTTTTTTTACATCTGATCAACAAAAAGAGTATATCCAGCAGCTCGAAAAAGCGGTGCAGCATTTTGCAGACCGTGCAGCCGAGCTGGATGAAACGGGAAGCTTTCCTTTTCAAAATATAGAAAAACTAAAAAAGTTGGGTTATACAAAACGGACGCTGCCAAAGGAATATGGCGGAGGCGGCGGCACGCTGATGGATTACTTGCTTTGTCAGGAAACGATCGCGCGTTATTGCGGAGCGACTGCGCTGTCAATTGGCTGGCATGTCGGCATTGTACTTGAAATAGCAGAAAAGCAGCAATGGGAAAAAAGGAAGCTGCACACGTTATTTGAGGCGGTTGCGCAAGGCGCGCTCGTCAACCGCGCGGCAACCGAACCGCAGACGGGAAGTCCGACACGTGGCGGCAGGCCTGGGACAACGGCCGCCCATAAAAACGGCGGATGGGTGCTGAACGGACGGAAAACGTTTACGACACTCGCCCCTGTTCTCGATATTTTTCTCGTAAGTGCGTGGATAGAAAAAGAAGAAAAAGTTGGCTGGTTCTATGTAAAACGTGATACGCCGGGAGTTTTCATTGATGAAACGTGGGATATGATCGCGATGCAAGGTACGGGGAGCCATGATCTTGTGCTAAAAGACGTCTTGCTGGCGGCAGACGATCTTGTGGAATATTCCGAGAGCAGGACGAAAAAGTCTGGCTGGCTGCTGCATATTCCCGCCACATACATTGGAATGGCAGGTGCAGCACGAAACGAAGCGGTGCAATTTGCTAAATCGTACTCCCCTAACAGCTTAGAAGGACCAATCGGACAGCTGCCAAATGTAAAGCGGCTGATCGGTGAAATGGACATTGAGCTGTCACAAGCACGTCATTTTCTTTATTCTGTCGCAGAGAAATGGGAGAAGACTGGTGACCATGGTCTATTAAAAGAGATGGGCGCTGTAAAATATTGCGTAACGAACGCCGCGATCTCGATCGTTGATAAGGCGATGAGGGTAGTGGGGGCGAGGAGCTTGCAGCGCGATAATCCGCTGCAGCGCTATTATCGTGACGTCCGTGCAGGGCTGCACAACCCGCCGATGGACGACTCCGTCATAGCGATGTACGCGAAAGAAGCACTAGAATAATAGAGGGGTCCGGTACGTTTTCCGCTCAACCAGTGTAAACACTGACATGGCGGGAAAAAGTACCGGACCCCGATTGCTTATTCTCTCCACCATTCCTCTGAATGAGAGTGATGAGCTGTCTCGCCAACAGTGACCGTTTCCCCGATTTTAGGAACAGTGATGTGAACCCCGTTTTCTTTCGAAGCCTTCCACGCCCGCTTAACGGGATCGTTCCAGTCATGAAACGACAGGATGAATGCTCCCCAATGCACGGGAATCAAGGTACGACCTTTCACATCCATATGCGCCTGCACCGTTTCTTCAGGCATCATATGAATGGACGCCCAGCGTGTGTCGTACTGTCCGCATTCCATGAGCGTCAAGTCGAACGGACCGTATGAGTCGCCAATTTCTTTAAAATGAGGACCGTAACCGCTGTCACCGCTATAGAAGATTTTGTTATGCTGGCCAATAAACGCCCAGGAGCACCATAACGTCGTGTTGCGGTCTGTCAGACTGCGCCCGGAAAAGTGGCGCGCAGGTGCACAAATTAGTTTTATGCCGTTAAACTCCACGGTGTTATGCCAATCATGCTCTGATATCAATGACGGGTCTGCGCCCCACCGTTCGAGGTGGCTGCCGACACCGAGCGGCACAATAAACCGCCGCGCCTTGTGTTTTAATTTCTGAAACGAATGATAATCGAGGTGATCGTAATGATCGTGTGAAAAAACAATCGCATCGACCTCAGGCAGCTGTTCCATTTCAAAAGGCAGCTGTTTGCTGAAGCGTTTGTTGCCGAACCATGGAAAGGGAGTGGGCGCACTGCCGAGCATCGGATCAACGAGCAGCGTCTTGCCCTCCATCTCTAATATGAAAGCAGAATGCCCGAGCCACGTCACACGTGCCTCATCAGTGCCGAGAGGCTGTCCAAATCGGAAAGGAACGACAGGAACAGGTACCACTGGTTTGCGCCTCGGATTGCCTTTTGCATAATCCTGCAGCATGGAGAGAATATCCTTTCCGTTCATATCCATGGAGGTCGGGATCGTATTCTGAAAAACCTTACCGTCAAAGTGTGTCGAAGCGTGCATACGCTTCAGCACCGCTTCAGATGGTCTTCCTCCAAAGGCAGGAAAATAACGAAAAAACAGAAACACTGCCAAAATGATGACAGCTGCTGAAATAACTATACTTGCCATACATGCATCCTCTTTCACGAACGTATTTGACAATATCATACACCTTTTTAGGGGTCCGGTACTATTTACGTGCTTCGGTTGTCATTGTGTAGGTATTCGGAAATAGTACCGGACCCCCATCTTTGGTTTTCTTTAAAATGTTATCCTGCTGTAACTTTTTTAATACGGTTTTGTTATGTGGGGCTGTTAGAATGAGCGGGTAAATCTAATGGGAACAGGAGAGGATGTTTTGAAGAAGTTTACAGCTGGATTGATTGCAGCAGGGTTTATCGCGATGACGCCACAGATAGGCTATGCAGCGCTTGGGGATCAGACGCTGAAGCAGGAGATGGAGCACGCTGACGTTCAAGATCTGCAGGAGATATTAAAGAAAAAAGGTTATTTTACATATAGCAGCACAACAGAGTATTACGGTACATACACAACGAAAGCTGTTAAGGAGTTTCAGCGCGACAAAGGACTCGCGGTGGACGGTGTGACAGGCATGCAGACATATAAGGCACTTGGGGTGTTCAGTAAAGAAGCGATCGTGAAGACAGCCAAGAAATACGAAGGCACCCCGTACGAATGGGGCGGCGAGTCGCCGGATGGCTTTGATTGCAGCGGGTACTTGAATTACATATTTGATGAAGCGGCAGGAATTGATCTGCCGCGAACGGTGAAGGACATGTACGGAACAGGAACGAAGGTGAGTACACCAGCGGTTGGTGATATTGTATTTTATGATATTGACGGCGGCGGACCGAGCCATGCCGGTGTATATATCGGCAACGGGCAGTTCATGCACAGTGGATCATCAAACGGCGTCACAACCGCCGAGATGGACAGCTCATACTGGTCTGAGAGGTATGTGGGCGCAAAACGATATCGCTAGACAATAGGAAAAGAGCATCGAAAAAGGATGCTCTTTTTTTCTGATTTTACAGGCCGACAAAATACTCGCTCTTGCGGTAGCTCATCGCTTCCATTGACGCGATGAGCTCGCCCTCGCTCTCTACCCGGATCCGATACCAGGCTGTCCGGTGATTGCGCTTCTCTTCTTCTGCAACAGCGCGCAATACCGCACCGCATTTTCCTGGTGACATGAAGTTCACGACCGTGTTCAGGCCGACAGATGTGCGGCCGTACGAGTTGCATGCTGCGGCAAACGCATAATCGGCGAGTGCGAATATAACCGCGCCATGAGCGGTTCCGTGCGAGTTCAGCATATGCTTTTGCACAGCGACTTCGGCAACCGCCGTACCGGGGCCGAGAGAAACGAGTTTTATGCCAAGGAAAGAAGCGTACGGTTCGTTTTCAAACAAAGAAGTGATTTCTTCCACATGCTTTTCGTGCATTTCCAAATCTTTATTGTCCATTTTGTCCTCCAGCAGCTTTGATGTATGTAGTATTCTCGGTTAAAAAAAAGAAACCTTTTCCAAGGTGTACGCCTACCATTAAACGGGAACAAAAAAATGGACAATATGTAGACAAAATAGTAGATACGGTACTGCATTTTCCCTTGAAATTTTGGTAACATAAGAGAATGATATTAAGAAAGGAATGCAGCTATGAAAGATAAACGGGCTAGAAAGATGGTAAGCCTGCAAAGCACGGCAGAAAAGCCCCGATACATAACTGGACTAGATGGTATAAGAGCCATAGCTGTACTCGCAGTCATCGCCTACCACTTGAACTTTCAATGGGCATCCGGCGGACTACTCGGAGTAACGGTTTTCTTCGTACTCTCAGGCTATTTAATTACAGATTTATTAATATCGGAATATAACAATAATGGGACAATTGATTTAAAACGGTTTTGGATTCGAAGGGCGCGCAGGCTGCTGCCAGGCATGTTTACAATGCTGCTTGTCGTCATGTCGTTTGTCACACTCTTCAGGCCTTCGCTTTTAACGAAGCTTTGGGAAGATTCGCTCGCCGCAATATTTTATATCAGCAACTGGTATTACGTGTTTCAGGAACTCTCTTATTTTGAAAGCTTTGGCATCACCTCTTTGCTGACGCATTTCTGGTCACTAGCAGTGGAAGAACAATTTTATATTATATGGCCGCTGTTTATCGGCTTATTGTTAAAATTGCCAAAACGCCTCGTATTTCTGTATACCGTCATGCTTGCCACTATATCTGCATTGGCCATGGCGGCGCTTTATGAACCTGGAGCAGACCCGAGCCGAATCTATTACGGGACAGACACACGGGCGTTCTCGCTTCTGATCGGAGCGGCGCTCGCCATGATCTGGCCGAGCCGGAAATTGTCACAGCACACGCCGTTATCAGCACGCCTATCGATGGATGTGATCGGAACTGCCGCACTCGCCGTCATCCTGTACATGATCTGGCAGACGAACCAGTACCAGGACTTCTTGTATCAGGGCGGGATGGTCATTCTTTCCATCGCTTCAGCTGTTCTTGTTGGAGCCGTCGCGCACCCGTCCAGCACGCTTAATAAAGTGCTCAGTCTGCAGCCGCTAAAATGGATTGGACTCCGTTCATACGGCATTTATCTTTGGCACTTTCCTGTTATCGCGCTTTCCACGCCAACTGTTAATGTCGGGGGAATCGAGCCGGTCCGCATTATTTTTCAGGTGACTCTCATTCTATTTCTATCGGCATTATCATACACGTTCGTTGAAATGCCGATACGAAACGGCGCCATTACGAGAACGTGGGATATGATGCGCCGTGGAGAGTGGCGCGGCAAGCTAGGGGTTTACACGAAGTTCGTGACCGTTAGCGGAATCATCCTCATGCTGTGCGTCATCTCTACACTCGGTGTCGTATCAGACCGAATCGTTAAAGCATCGGATCCGATGACATTGCCGCTGATCGGCACCATTGAAGATAAAGAAGTGCCGGCCATGAAGCCGTCAGAGCCTGAAAAACCAGAAAAGCCTGTTCAAGAAATAAAGCCCGAGCCTCCGCGTGAGAAAGAGCGTCCCGAGGAACGGGCACCATCATCTACGCCGCCACCTCCACCAAAGCCAGAGAAGCCGGTGAACAAAGACGCCAAGATCACTATGGTAGGAGACTCGGTCATGATTGCGGCCAAGCCATATTTAGAAGTCGAATATCCTCATCTGAAAGCGGACGGTAAGGTCGGCAGGCAGATGGAAGAGGCGTACGCTATTTTCAATCAGCTCAAAAGCTCCGGACAGCTGCATCCGTATGTGGTAGTGGAGCTTGGGACGAATGGGCCGTTTGATAAAGAGCAGCTTGACGAAGTACTCGACTTGATCGGAGAGGACAAAGAGATTTTGCTTGTGAACGTCCGTGTACCCCGTCCTTGGCAGACTGTCGTCAATGACGTGCTGAGCGAGTCTGCTGCCGAGCGTGATAATGTCACACTCGTGGACTGGTACAACGCGAGCGCCGCACATGCTGAATACTTTGCAGGCGACGGTGTCCATCTCACCCAGACCGGTGCAAAAGCATACTCGGCTCTCATAACAGAAGAGCTGATTAATGTGACGAACTAGCTTTTTCTGTTCATTTTTAAAAAAAGACAGGCAACAACGAAACGAAGCCAGAATGCATCCTGCGTTCTGGCTATTTTTGTATCATCAGCAAAAAGGCACACATTATATGTTAAAATATAGAAAAAATCCTATGCGATGTCTTCTAAACCATACTTAAAAGCTTAGGGGAAAAAGGGGAATTCTAATGATGAACGAGCAGTATCAAAACAGTGAAAACCTCGACATCCGGATACAGATTCACCAGAATTACAGCACGAATCCAGAAGATTGGCATATGTGGCTGTTTGATCAATACGACATCAAGCCGGGCAGCCGCATTTTGGAGCTTGGCTGCGGAAACGGTGTGTTCTGGCAGAAGAACCGCGATCGTGTTCCGAAGCACTGGTCCATCACTTTGTCCGATTTATCAGAAGGCATGCTTTCCGACACTCAGTCTGCCCTTCAGCCTCTCTCCAACTTTCAGTACAAACAGATCAACATAGAAGACATTCCATTTGAAACAAACACCTTTGACGTGGTCATCGCCAACCATATGCTGTATCATGTGCCGAATCGCGAAAGAGGCTTAGCAGAAGTTCGCCGTGTTTTAAAGGACGGCGGAGTATTTTACAGCTCTACGATTGGCAATGAGCATATGCAGGAATTCGGCATGCTGCTTCAAGAATTTGATGAAGCCATCAACTTCTCAGCCGCATATGATCAGGCAAGAACGTTCGGCTTAGAAAATGGAAGAAGTCAGCTAGCGCCTCATTTTCATCACATTGAGCTGAAACCATTTCCTGGCGATTTAAACATTACCACCGTTTCAGCGGTAGTGGATTATCTGCGTTCCACACAGACAGAGGCGAAAGCCAAGCTGACAGGAACTACGTTGAAAGCATTTGAACATTTTTTAAGGTCCAAAATGGATGAAAATGGGGGATCTATTAAAATCACCAAATCCACTGGACTATTTGCTTCAAAATGAACAGACGAATTTCCAACAATTGAAGAAAATATGTCCGAGAATGTGTAAGACCCCTTATCATAATTGAAAAGGGGTCTTTGCATTAGCACCAGCTGGAGCTTTCCGGCTTCGGCATTTTCTTGCAGCAATAGTTGGTCATAGATCCTTTTTTGGCAGAGCTTTCTTTTTTATGAGAGCTCTCTTTCTTTGACGAACTCTCCTTCTTACACGAGCTTTCTTCCTTCTTTTTGTTCTCTTTCTTATTTTCTTTCTTAGACTTTTTCCAGTTGTATTGCTCAGATGAAGAGGAACAAGAAGAGCTTTCCTGCTGCTTTTTCTTTTTAATAGACATTTGTGGCACTCCTTAGGAACATATAATGCTGTAACACAAATAATCTATTTGGTTACTTTATATCTTATGCTGAATCTTTGCTTTAGACAGGAGTAGATGCCCCGGAGCATATGCGGATTTATTCCTTAACTAAGCCTCAAGTCTTAGAGCACATTACAAATGAAGGTCAATGGAAGTTATGGCAGGAATGAGTTATGGTAAAACTAGTAAAATAATAAGCTCTTTCGTATGATGGCGAAACTATGAGCCGTATCATTCGTATAAAGAAGAAGAGTAAAAGACAGGAGTCGATAGCAATGAATGGATTTCTGGCATTTATCATAAGAGCAAGTCTCGCTGGCCCGAGTGCGGTCACCGTGTGGCTGCTTAGCTTTTTCGCGTTTGATCAGACGTTCCTTTTATCATCCGCGATCGCCACTGGCGGCGGAGTCCTCACCTATACCGGCGCATCCGCGGTCATGAAGCACCGTTTCTTAAAGAAGCATCACCTATCAAGAAGTGAGCATGTGTATATACAGAAAAATTTGCGGGAAGCACGCTCCAAAATTTTTCGCCTGCAAAAAGCGTTATTCTCCATCAAAGATATTTGGTCACTAAAGCGGCGAATTGAACTGATGCGAGTCGTACGTAAAATTCACAGCCTTACAAAGAAAGAGCCTAAGCGGTTTTACAAGGCGGAAAAATTTTATTTCGCACATTTGGACTCTGCCGTTGAACTGGCGGAAAAATATGTGTTTCTCTCCAGCAGCCCAAAGAAAAACCGTGACATGAACCAGTCATTGCTGGAAACAAGCCGCACCCTGGAGGAATTGACGGAAACGATAGAGAAGGATTTGTATCATGTTTTGTCTGATGACATGAGCGATCTGCAATATGAACTGGATGTGGCCAAGCATTCCATACAATCAATAAAAGAATCACCCATTCAAGACGAAGGAAGGCGATTATAATGACTGAAAACAATGCGCGCACGTTTGATGACAGCGATCTGATTAACGATCTTCTATCCGACCCGTTCGGAGACAGTACAGATAAGAAAGAAGTGCGAAAGAGCAGCGAGCCTGTCCGCCTAATCGATGTAATACCAGAAGAAAACCGCGCCAAAGCGCTAGAGCTCGCCGAGCGCATTGACCCGAAAAATCACCAATCCATGATCACATACGGTGCACCGGCACAGTCTAAGCTGTTGTCGTTCTCCAACACCATGCTCGATCAGGTGAAAAAGAAGGATGCCGGTGAGATCGGCGAAATCATCACGGACTTGATGAAAAGGCTGCAGGACGTGAACCCTGAAGAGCTGAAAAGCGAGAAGCCCGGTCTGATCGGCCGTATGTTTGGCAAAATCAGCGGCTCGGTTCAAGAAGTGCTGAGCAAGTACCAGAAAACGGGTGCGCAAATCGACCGTATCGCCGTTAAGCTCGACAGCAGCAAAAATGTCCTATTATCTGACATCATCATGATGGAAAAATTGTACGAACATAACAAAGAGTACTTCCAGGCGCTCAACGTCTATATCGCTGCCGGTGAAGTGAAGCTGGACGAGCTGAACCAGAAGACAATCCCGGCATTGCGCCAGGAGGCCGAGAAGTCCGGCGATCAGATGAAATTCCAGGAAGTAAACGACATGGTCCAGTTCGCTGACCGCCTAGATAAACGCCTCCACGATCTGAAGCTGAGCCGCGAGATCACGATCCAGAGCGCGCCGCAAATCCGTTTGATTCAAAATACGAACCAAGCGCTCGTCGAAAAAATTCAATCGTCCATCATGACCGCCATTCCATTATGGAAAAACCAAGTGGCGATCGCACTCACGCTCATGCGCCAGCGCGCTGCAGTGGAAGCGCAAAAGCAAGTGAGCAAAACGACGAACGAGCTATTATTGAAAAACGCAGAAATGCTCAAAACCAACACGATTGAGACCGCCAAGGAAAACGAACGAGGCCTGATTGATATCGAGACTTTAAAGAAAACACAAGCGAACTTGCTTTCTACTTTAGAAGAGACGCTGAAAATCCAGGAAGAAGGCCGAATCAAGCGTCGTCTAGCTGAAAATGAGCTTGCCGATATGGAAATTGGATTGAGGCAGAAGCTGCTGGAGATCAAAGGAGAGTAATTGTAATGGGAAATCCAGCCGCATCGGCTGGGTTTTCGTGTGCAGTCGCTGTATTCAAGTCGAAATAGAAGTTTCTCGGGTTAAATGTGCTGAGAATCGGGTCAATAATAAAATTTGCGGGTCGAAATTGAAATAAACGGGTCCGAGAGATGTAAATGAAAAAAGAGTAAAGGAGCTCCAGCATGTTTTCTTTAAATGTTTTTCGAAAAATCCTGCTTGTCTTTTGTGCGGTTGCCATCCCCATTAACCTAGCAAGCATCTGGCTTGGGGCGAGTGTGAAGAATGATGAAAAATGGATTCTGACATTGATATTTTGCATCGCTATGCCGCTATTTGTGTTTGCTTTTTACAAGACGGTATCCTATTTTGTTAATAAGAAGATGTAAGCAGAACCGATTGAAAAAGAGAGAACGAGCCATCACCGACTCGTTCTTTCTTTTTTATTTAGTCACCTTGTTATAAGCTTCAAGCAATTCCTCAACGGGAACGTTGTTAATTTTCATCCCGTCCATCTGACAGCTCTCAAGCTCCACGTTTTGAAGATTACAGTTCACGATCTTGCTTCCTTTTAAATCACATTTTTCAAAAGAAACAGGATTCTCCTGATCACCAAGATTTGTACCGAAGAATGTCACTCCGCCAAGTGTTACGTGCAGAAAACGGCTAGACGAAAGGTTCAGATCTGCAAAAAGGTTATTTCTAAAATTTATATTTTGAAACGCAGATTGGCTAAGGTTGCAGTTCGTCACGTGAAGACGGCTTAAATTGCTGTTGCTGAACGAACTGTTCTCCATCGTGATCTGGTAACCCTCACTTCTTGTCATATTGCAGTTCTCATATTGTTTAGAAGAAAGGTCTGTATGTTCAATTAAATCGCTGCGACTCTCTGCATTCTTCTTTTTCTTTATATAATAAAATTCATCGTCCGTCTCAAATGTGGTGCGGAATCCCATCTTCTCATAAAAATGATGATTGTTCTTTTGCCGGCTGGATGTTTCCAAGTCCCAAACAAGAACTTCAGGAAATTCTTGTTCGATCAACTCCATGGCCCTCGACCCTATGCCTTTTCCTTGAAAGTCAGGAGCAATAAAAATGCGGTCAATTCTTCCATACGATCGCCCTGTAACCGTTACGATTATGCCTCCTGACAACAAGCCATCATAGATCACTTTAAAATAGTTAAGCTCTTGAATCATGTATTCGGCCACTTCAACCGAAGCATAGCCTGGGGGCTGAATGTTGTAATCGATCAATCCTGGCGTCAGCCACTTTCTTGCTTCCTCATCGAAAGCGGCTTTTTTTAATGTGGTTAGTTGGGCTGCGTCGTTCAATTCTGCTTTTTGTATCGTGATTGTCGTCATATGTTTTTCTCCATTTATTTCAAATCTAGTATCATATTTGGACACCGCTTCTTCAGCTCTTCCATAAACCATTCCTGCTGCTGGGGTGAAATCTTCACACTTCCCGTCCAGCCGGTGTTATAAAAGATCTCGATGCTGTTAAGTGAAGAATGCATGCGGTAACCTGTTAAAATATCCGTAGTGCGGGCGACCTTCGTGATATCGCGATACTTAATTTTGCTCCTGACCGGCCCGCCAGCTACCTGTAAATACTCTTCATGAAACGTATACGTGATGAAAAGGAACGGCCACAAAACAAAAGCATTCGTACCTAAAAAAATACATGAAACAATAATCCAATCCTCCTGTGTCGCACTCTTATCAAACAGAAGTGGAATAAAAATTACGGTTGCAGTAACCAGCACTATAAGCAGTGTTGTTAGAATGAAAAAACGATCTCGTTCAGCACGAAAGGTCATGCTGCCAGCCTCCTTTTCCTTTCTCCTTCTTTTACATACGTTTTTTCATGAAAAAGTATTCAATTACTTCGCTTTAGACTGAAGCGCCATAAGCTGTCGCTTTTCCCGCGACAACTTTAAAAACTCTTCGTCTAGCACCGGGTACCTTGGATCATTTTTCTCGATGGTGCACAATTCTCCGAGAACCGCGTTAAGCTGTGTATCTAGCAAAAGGATCTGCTGCGCGATATCATCCACGCTGTCGCGAGAATTGTATTTCTTGTACTCGCTAAGCCCCATCTCTTGCCGCTGAACACTGCCCTTTTCAAAAACGAGCAGCTTATCACAAAGCTTTTCCATGAAATACGTATCGTGGGAAACGACAAGCAGCGTACCGGAATACTGGCTCAACGTATCCTCCAGCTGTTCGCGGCTTGGCAGATCGAGGTGATTCGTCGGCTCATCTAAAATGAGCATGTCATAATTTCGCAGCAGCATGCCTGCCAGCTTCACTCGCACACGATCACCAAGGCTCAAGGATCCAACCTTTTGCCTTAGTTTCTCCTCATTCAGCCCCAGATTGGCAAGCATGGTCCGTGCGCGGTGAATATCGCGGTGCTCTGCGAAACCGAGCGCTTCCACAGGCGTCAGTTCACCGTTTAAGTCCCCGACATCCTGGCTTAAATAAGCGATTTTTAGCGTTGGGCTGCGCCACAGCTCGCCGCTGCTTGCGGACTCGGACCCAAGAATCATCCGGATCAGTGTTGTCTTGCCGCAGCCGTTGGGGCCGAGCAAGCCTATACGCTCGCCATGCTTCACATAAAAGTCAGCCCCGCTAAATAAGGATCGTCCATCAAACGATTTAGACACCTGCTTCGCCTCAACCATCCGCTTGCCGCGCTTGTCGGCATGCTGAAACTGAAAAAACACCGAAGCCTCATCTTTTGGCTTTTCCACACCATTCTTGTTCAACTCAAGCGTCAGGCGTTTCAGCTTCGACTTCACACGCGCCTCGGTTTTCTTTGCCTTTACGCGGTGAAACTCTTTGAGCCCTATCTGCTTCCGTTCAGAAGCTGATCCTTGCTTAGTCGAATCGCGATGGCCCTTTGCGGCCCATTCCTTGTACTGCGTCATCTGGTTTTCGATGCGCTGCTTTTCACGCTGCTGTGCCTCGTATTGCTTCAGCTGATGCTCGTGCTGACGCTTCTTTTCGTCACGATAATCGCTGTAGTGGCCGCTGTACGTTTTCACTTTTCCGTCCTCCAGCTCAAGAATAGTGGTAACGGTGCGGTCCAGGAAGTAGCGGTCATGCGAAATAATAATCGCTGTGCCGCGGAAGGCTTCAAGCTGATTCACGAGCCACTTCACGCCATCCAAATCCAAATGATTTGTCGGCTCATCTAAAATCAGCAGATCAGGGTTCGACGCCCACACATCCGCAAGCGCCAGCTTCAACCGTTCACCGCCGCTCAAATGTGGCAGTTTTTTATCTTTCCATTCCTGTGCTTTTACTAAACCAAGCTGGCTCGTATGTTCATACAAGCCCTCACCATTCATCATCTGGTCAAAATCTACTGCTGTATAATTCACCGACTGGCGCAAATAGCCAATCTTCAGGTTTCGGCCGAATGTATCGATCGATCCGGCGTCGTAATCCATAACACCTGATAAAATCTCAGCGAGCGTCGACTTGCCCGTGCCGTTAAAGCCAACCAGTCCGGCACGCGCCCCTTCATTCAGTTCAAACGACACATCGCTCAAAACCACTTTGTCGCCGTATACTTTCTTCATATTTTTCACTCTAATAAAAGGCAAAGACATAAAAAATAACCTCCCGATTGCCCGGAGAGGCTGCATGTTTCAAGCCAAAATAAACGTACAGAAAAAGACATACAGCAGTGTATGAGTTCTTCAAATACAGTATCGGCAAAAAATGGGCAGACCAATCCTATTCTCCAGGCGTTGATTTCTATTCAAATCAGCGTTAGAAAATAAGATTAATTCCACATCGGCCCAACATTCACCCTTTCGATTCCTAGAATTAATAACAGTATATGGGATTTGGAAGGGAATTGTCAAAGGGGTTTAGAATAAATAACGATATACATTTTTGAAGGTGGCGGCAGTAATGAAGTTTAAACAGAAGGAATTCACAGCCGAGTTAGGCAGGAGGATAGCGGAAATAGAAAATACTTTAGAAGATTATGTTTCGGTTTTTTTAGACAGATACAAACCATTGCTATTGGAAAAAGGATTCACGTTAGAGGCCAAGCTGAGCAAGGCAGAAGATCCTTTTACGCCAGGCTGTCAGTCAGAAATTTCCGTTGGGGTAATGGATGAAGAGGGAGAACTAATCGACTTACACACCATACGAATTTGGGAATGCACCAGGCATTTTGCCGGCTTACAAATATCATTTCATTTACCAGGCAGCAAAGTAACCGGAGAACTCCTGGACGAGACGCCGGACGAGGTGAAAGAAGAGCTTACAGAATATGTGAAGGACTGGATGGAGGAAGAAGAATGAAACACGTAGTACAAAAATTAAGTGAGATAGATAGTGAACAGGTAGGTTTGATCGTCTATTCTACTGAAAAACAGGAATACGTATGCTCGTTACAAGGCGATCTAACCGTTCCGCTTGCTTCATCAGCAAAAGTCGCCATCGGTTATGCCATCACATTATGGGTTCAGGAAGGCATCCTTTCATGGGAAGATATCGTGGAAAACATCAGCTATAACCCCGAGGAAGATAGCAAAGAAATTTATCCGCATTTTCAATATAGAACCTCTCTTCTGTTAAGAGAAGCGGTTGAAGTCATGATCACTTGCCACGATAGTATGGTAGCTGATCGAGTTGTTCAATTCTGCGGAGGCTGGGACAACGTAAACAAGAAAATTCAGTCACATTATCCGACCATCACTGTCACGAATGATCCAACCGATCTTGAGAACAAGGGGCAGCTGGACCAAGTCTTTCAGATCATGCTAAGCATCTTTAACGGTCACAAAGTTAACCCGCTGCTATGGACTCCGATCATGAATGGATTAGTCAGACAAAAAGGGGATGTAGAAGGTATTCCTGCACACCATTTAAACCACATGACAGGCGGACTAGAGAACATCATCGTGGATATCGGTATGTTAGGGGATTTAACTCACCATCCTTTTATTTTCACATTTGGTGCAAAACAGCTGCCTAGCCGGTATAGCAGTCTCGACTCAGACATTGCATTTCATGAAGTAATGAAGCGGCTTTATATGGAATATAACGACCAACACCTTATCGAAAGACGCTAGAGCCAAACCGGCTTTAGCGTCTTTCGCATTTCCATACCCGATTGAATAAGCTGTAAACCTGCTATAGGTATGCCAGACATCAAGAGATTATTCGTGTTATTTGCATTAAATTTCTCGGGCTAAAGTGGAATGACTGCCATCCCGTCCCGCATAGGATAGTGTGTTTAATCTTATACCACTATAGAAACGGACGGGACGAGAGATGAAAATGAGGAAATTAGTAATCTTACTGCTGTGTATCAGTTTTATGTTTGTGTTCGTGAAGCCGGCGTCTGCAGCGGCTGCTCCATCCACCTATATCATCATCAACAAGTCGAACAACCAGCTTGCTTATTTTGTGAACAATCAGCTGTATAAGGTGTTTCTTGTGGCAACGGGGCGCCAGCCTACCTATACGCCAGAGGGCCGCTTCAAAATCGTTAACAAAATTACGAACCGGCCGTACTATTCCGGCAACATTCCTGGCGGCGATCCTCGCAATCCGCTCGGTAACCGCTGGCTCGGACTGAACGCCCGAGAAACATGGGGAACAACATACGCCATTCACGGCAACAATAACGCCAGCTCGATCGGCAAATACGTCAGCGCAGGCTGCATCCGCATGTATAACAACGACATCATCTGGCTGTACAGCCGTGTGGCTGTGAACACACCCGTCATTATCACCACATCGGGCAAAACCTTTCCGGCACTCGCTACCGCTTACGGATTCAACGCCAGTGGATCCCCGAGTGCACCCGTCACCTCACCACAACCAGTGCTGAAAAAAGGAAGCAAAGGAGAAGCCGTTAAAACACTGCAGCGCCGCCTAACCGAACTCGGCTACAGCACAAAAGGCATCGACGGCGTGTTTGGAGTTAATACAGAAACCGCTGTTAAAAATTTTCAAAGAGCCAAGAAACTGCAGGTGGATGGGGTTGTTGGAGCGGCTACTTGGAGGGCGTTGGGGAAATATTAAATACATGCAAGGTAACAGAGAAATCTGTTGCCTTTTTCTGTTGTATTAAAACTTCTTTTTTCTACCAATGATCTTCATATCTTTTCTTATTTGTAGTACCCTGGTCTCATATGAAAAGTTTACCAATAACTTATTTACAGGAGCCCCGTTATGAAAATTGATTATGTTAAACAATCACTCATAAATAAAGAAGAATTCGACTTTGAAAAGAAACTAATCGTCAATTCAGATAAAGAAAACCTACTTTCTGAGCTGGTTAAATCGATGAATGAGTGTGTCAGCTTTTATTTTAGTGTGGCGTTTGTGAATTACAGTGGGCTTCAGCTTCTTCTTGATCCGTTAAAGGAGGCAGGGGAGAAGGGGACGAAAGGCAGGATTATCACCTCGACTTATCTTAACTTCACGGATCCTAAGGCTTTAGAAAAGATAAGAGAGTTTGAGAATGTTGAGCTGAAAGTTTTCGTGACAGATAAAGAGGTTGGATTCCACACAAAAGCGTATATCTTTGAGTACCGTGACAGCTATAAAGTCATTATTGGTTCGTCAAATATCACCCAAAGTGCATTGAAAAGCAATGTGGAATGGAATGTGGAAGTCGTCGCGAAAGAGGATGCCTCCTTTATCCAAAAAGTGTTGAAAGAATATGATTCACTTTGGGAGTACAGCTCTGACGTGAACGAAGAGTTTATAAAAGACTATGAAGAGTTCTTGAAAACGTTAAAAAGAACAACTCCGAGCACACAATCGATCTATGAACGAAAAGAATACATCGTTCCAAACCGAATGCAAAAGCGGGCGACTGAGAATTTGGAGCGCATCCGTCATTTTGGTGAGAAAAAAGCATTGGTCATTGCTGCGACTGGAACGGGAAAAACGTATATGTCTGCGTTCGACGTGAAGAAAGTAGCTCCGAAAAAGCTCCTGTTTGTGGTACATAGAGAAGAAATCTTAAGGAAAGCGAAAGAAACGTTTGAAAAGCTGCTGCCAAATGATGGTCTGACGTTTGGCCTCTTAACGGGGAATACCAAAGAAAAGAACGTCGATTATGTATTCGCAACGATTCAAACACTATCAAAATGTTATCAAGAGTTTGCAAGAGATGAATTTCAATACGTTATTATTGACGAGGCACATCATGCGACAAGTCCGACTTATCAGGGTGTGCTCGACTATTTCGAGCCACAATTTACGCTAGGAATGACCGCAACGCCAGAGCGCAGCGACAACGGAAATGTATTCGAGCTGTTTGATAACAACGTGGCGCTTGAAGTTCGGCTGCATGAAGCATTAGAGGACGAGCTTGTTATTCCGTTTCATTATTTTGGAATCACAGATATTGAATCGGTCGATTTGAGCGATGTGTCAATCGATGATATTGCGGAAGTGACGAAGCGATTAAAGGTGAATGAGCGCGTCGATTTTATTATTGAAAAGATGGACTTTTACGGACACGACGGGGAAAAAAGAAAGTGTCTCGGGTTCTGTGCGAGTATTGAACACGCACAGTTCATGGCAGACGAGTTTAATAAACGTGGCTATAACAGCATTTGTTTATTCGGTGACCATTCACCGGCACTGCGTGAACTGTATATTAACCGCCTCGAGAACGATGACGATGAGCTAAAGTTTATTTTTACTGTAGATATCTTTAATGAAGGTGTCGATATTCCGTCTGTTAATTCGGTGCTGATGCTCAGACCGACTAACTCACCGATCATTTTTATACAGCAGCTAGGTCGAGGACTTAGAAAGCATGCCAATAAGAGTTTCTTAACCGTGCTTGATTTTATTGGAAACCATAATAAAACGTTTTTAATTGCACTTGCGCTGAACGGCAGCCGTTATTATGACAAAGAAAGCTTGAAGGTCGCAATCGTTACAGGGTTTGCTAATATTCCAGGCTGCACGCACATTCAGATGGACAAGATCTCGCAAGAACGAATTCTTGAGCAGATTGATCGAGAGAATTTCAAATCCTTAAGGTATTTGAAGGAAGAGTACTTTGAATTTAAGAAAATGAACCAAGGTCGTATTCCGTATTTTCTTGTCGATTACTTGAAGTATGATGGTGCGCCTAATCCTGTTAAATTTATTAACCGAGAAAAGAGCTATCCTCAATTTGTTGCCAAGGTTGAAAAAGAAGAGAACGTGAAGAAATTATTAGTAGATGAGACTTTTGAGAATGTGCTTAAAGAGCTTTCAAGTAAGCTGCCGCTTAAGCGAGTGTACGAGTTTGTTATATTACGTTATCTACTAGATCATGATTATATAGACCTTGAAACGGCCAAAAATGAAATCTTAAAACTACTAAAAAATGTGGATGACGATAGTATTCTTCATGCCTTTGAGACGCTTAACCAGAACTATTATGATAGTGGTGAAAGAAGCAGAAAACTGAGACTGTGTGTACTTGATGGATGGGTGTTGACGAAAACAGCGGAATTTAGCAGTGTGCTCTCACAAGAAGACTACCGAGCGTATATCGAGGACATCCTTACGTATGGCATTTTTCGCTACGAAAAAGAGTACCGTGAAGAATATTATGGCGTGCCGCACTTCAAGCTGTATGAGCAATATCAGATGGCAGATGCTGCATTACTCTCAAACTTCCGGAAGATTCATAGCTCGTTCCGAGGATCTGGGTTGCTGACGAACGGTAAAGAATTCTTCTTATATATTGATCTGCATAAAGAGGAAACCATTAAAGAAAGTATTAACTATCAAGATGTGTTCTTGGATGAACAGCATTTTCAGTGGCAGTCTGTGAACAATACAACTCAAGCATCAGAGCGAGGACAAAACATCATCAGAAACAAGGAACGTGGAGTAAACCTTCATTTGTTCGTACGAAAATATAAAGAATTGGATGGCAAGACCGAGCCATATATTTATATTGGCAAAGGAGATACGGTCGGTTATGAGGGAGAAAAGCCGATAACCGTCACCATTCGATTGGAGCATGAAGTGCCGGCAAGTTTATATAAAGAGTTCACGATAAAAGTGTAGCCTTCTCGATTGAGAAGGCTATTTCTTTTCGTTTATCAGTTGTTCTACAGCCGGAATGTCTGCTGGCGCCCAGAGGAGGGATGCTAGATTTTCTCGTTTCATCCAGATTAACTTGGAATGTTCACTCGGCTCAGGCGTTCCGTTGATAATTTTGCATTTGATACAAAGAAGATTAATGATGAACGTGTCGTATTCATGTGTATGATCGTTGAAAAGTTTATACGTTTCAATGGAACACCCAAGTTCTTCTTCAATTTCCCGTTTTAATGCGGTGTTCAGATCCTCCCCGGATTCGACTTTACCGCCAGGAAACTCCCACATGTTAGGAAGCAGCATTTGAGGTGAACGCAAGGCACATAGAATCTCTTCGTTTTCGTTTTCAATAATGGCAGCAACGACTTTTACTAGCTTTTTCAATGGTTTCCTCCAGATGATCTTATTCTCGTATCTTTTCATTCTAATGGAAGTTGTCGATTTGATACAAGGACTAGGGGAATGAATAGCGAATTAGGCTTAAAGAGTTACTCTAGAAAAAACAGAAAAAAGGTGATTATCATTCTCTTCCACTACCACTTCTGGACCCCATACGTCGAGGAAACTGAAAAATTTTACGTGGATCAAGGATTCAGGATCTCTCTGCGTAACGGAAAATATAACGGCGAGTTTCAAACATTTAATCCGCCGCTAACGTGGGATGATTTTCGAAATAAGGACATTACGTTTCGTATTATCGAGGCACGCAAAGGTGCGGTGAATATTACGTTTGGGTATGGCAAGAAAGTTATATTCGATCATATCGGCTATCTTGTTTCGGAGTTCGCTTATCAAGAAATATGCGATAATGCAGCGAAATTAAACTGGAAAGTGGATGCTGGCGAGCGCAGAACCTTTATCGCCACGCCATACGGGTTTCGATTTGAACTGCAGAAGTACAGGGAGGTTATAGACGGTACGGCAGAAGAGGCGGAGCTAAAGGAATTGTTAGTTACCGTTAAGAAAGAAGGCGCTGAGGGTGATTTGGCTGTACTTCTAGGTAAGGAGAATTTTTTGAAAACTGTTTTAGGGCAGTCGGTCACAATAAGAGAAGCGGTCATTGACGGGATAAAAATAACAGGAAGAACCGATCCAAACGGCGTCAGTGTAATTGAATTGAAATAGCCCTCTAGTCTGAGGGCTATTCCTTATCTTAGATCGTGCTTGTAAACTATTCCATGCTCCACATAAATCTTAAGCAGCAGTAGTGCCTCGCCCCAGCCTGCGGCACAATGAATACAGGCAGCCGTGTCTTTTTCTGAACTGGTGTAGCCGGTGTCTTTCACTGTAACGGTCGTGCCGTCTACATGTGGGGTAAGCTCCATACTAACGGTAGTTATGCTGTCTCCTGGCGACCATTGAAAAACAAAGGCTTTATTATAAACAGCTTTTAAAATCTTTCCGCCGTCTTCCATTCTCTTCTTTTCGCTTCCAACGTTTGTCCATTGCAATCGTATTTCTCCACTTCCGTCATCACTAAGCTCAAGTGTCGTTTCATCCGTAAACCATGCGTTCCAGCCGTCTGTCGTTGTAAGAATGGAATAGATCTCATCAGCACGTGCTTTTATGTATAGTGAATGCTCGATCCCCCTCATGTTACCGCTCCTATTCTATTTTTTTATTCCATTCTTCCTAATATGCTTTTCCGTAGCAAATACAAGAACACTCACGCTCACAAACGCGACATCGCCAAATATGGCTGCAATTAATTCTAGGGTGTTTTGTTTAAATTCAATAAACATCGAAAAAAAGCTGACGGCTAAGATAATGAACGCTAGCCAATGTGCATATCGTTTCAAGAAATAGTTAATCGCATGTTCCCCCTTACCCATAATGCTTTCTAATTGTATTATACTGTAAAATATGGAGAGCAAATGGTGCTTAGAAAAGAAATTCATGTTAACAAAGTGAAGAATTGGGATTGAATTAGCTACTTATTATAAGGCTGTGCGCCAATCAATTTAGAATTTAAGACGAAGCAAAGGTGAGGTTAAATAATGAGGAGAATATTGTTAATCATCGTTCTGTTGATGACGAGTGCATTTGGGTGTTCATCAGAAGAAGAAAATGAGCTAAAGTGGCACAGCACGAAACAAGCAGCCATTGAGGCAGGGCTAAAAGAAGAGGACCGGTCAACAGATCATATTTTGGATGAAGTCACGGTAGAGGGAGAAACGTTCGTCCTTTATACAATGGATGATAGTGTGTTTGTTGCGAACATTGCTGAAAAAGGTGGAAGTCATGCGTGGTATCGGGCAAATCCAGGTATCACTGTGATCAACGTGCCTCAAGCTGCTTTTGAAACAAACACGTTTTCAAAGAAAATTTTCAAGGTTTACTTGGGTGTTGCAGAGGAACAGAAAGAGACGATTACGATCGACAACGGCGGTACGGTTACACCGACTGTAAAGAATGGAATGTTTTATTATATCGAACCGATTAAAAAATAAGCTGGTGAAAACATGGTGCATAAGGATGGAGCAGTCTTACTGCGTCCGATACAAGAGGAAGATTTGCCGAGGCTTTGGGAGCTGGCGTATAAAGAAGAAAATCCAGAATGGAAAAAGTGGGATGCGCCATATTTTGAGCATAAAGCCCTTTTGTTTCAGGAATATATAGAAACACATCAGGTTGTGGACCGGGATGATTACTGGGCGATTGTAGTAGAGGGAATCGTTGTTGGCACGGTCGGCTATTATTGGGAGCATAAGCCGTCTAACTGGCTGGAGATGGGAATCACGATTTATGATCCAGCGTATTGGAGCGGGGGGGACGGTACGCGAGCATTGAAGATGTGGATACGCTACCTTTTTACAACGATGCCACTTGTTCGTGTAGGCTTCACCACCTGGTCTGGCAATGAGCGGATGATCAAGGCGGGAGAAAAGCTTGGAATGACGATGGAGGCGCGGCTGCGCAAATGCAGGCTGTACAACGGCGTATATTACGACTCCATCCGTATGGGCCTGCTGAGAGAAGAGTGGGAGATGAGGAACGAGGACTGAAACGCTCGTTCTTTTTTTTATATAGAATGTTTGGAATGACAAAATATGCTATTACTAACGTATATTACATGCTATAATAACTTGTGAAAACATTCACAAATAGAAACGGAGCTATATGCCATGATCTCCAAAGTCTTTCAAAAATCCATTACAGCTGTATATGTTTCACTCCTTTTAGCAGGCATCTTTTTTGTATTTGAGCTCGCTGCATTAGTGCTTGGTAAGAGTGAAAGCTACTATTTTGGAATGTCTATTATTATTGGAATGTATGCCCTTGTTGGAAATATGATCGTCGGTGCTCCTGTATCTTTGCTGTCTGATGTGTTAACGAAAAGAGCCAATCGATACCGGTTTATCCTTGCCGGTGTTCTACATATAGTGCTAGCAGCGGCAACGGTTTTCTTCCTTCAGTGGATGGCATTCTATTCACTTGCCTGCGGCGTGTTATTCTTCCTTGTTGATGAATGGAGAACACGAAAGAATGGGGCGAGATGGCGTCAGATTAATCGAGCTGCGATTGTGAACACAATAATAATTCTTGGTGTGTCTGCGCTAAGCTATTACGGAGTGTATGCAATTGTTGACAGTGAAGTATTGGAAGAGAAAACACATCAAACCTATATGATTCCTGAAGGGTATGAAGGAAAGGTGCTAATTGTTCATGAAATGAAGGGAGTACCGGACCCCAAAATCATGGACGGCTATACGGTCGTGGAAATAAATGCTCTGGGGTACGGTACCACGCCTGGTCCTATGAGTGAAGGCTTTATTGAAGATAAGTATTATTATGTGGCACAGGACGGGAAGAAAACAAGGATAGACGAAACGTGCATTAATATAGACGGCTCAGAAGGTACACAAGGGGATGGTTATCATTACGATAGCACGGTATTTTATGTGACCAAATCGTTTTGTGGGAAGAGCTTTCAAGAAGGACAAGGAGAAACCTTTTATCCGGAAGAAATGTCACTGACTGAAGTACTGTATCATGAAGGTATTGTAAGTGAGGACGAGTATTAAAAGGGTGGAGAGGCGATCTGGCAGGATGGTGCTGTCGGTTTGCCTCTCTTTTTGTGAGTTGGACATGGGGAAAAATGGAATTACGACCGCGGATTGGTCAATTGCGCCCGCGTTTTTCGGTTTCGCAGCCGCGCATTGGCGATTCGCAGCCGCAAATGTGAAGAATACAGCCGCGTTTGTGTAGAACGCGGCCGCGCTTCATCATTTTATCGCTAATTTGATTCTACTCACTTGAAAAAACATAATAAATTCCTTAATTGTAATATCTTGACGGTTACAGTGAGATGCCGCTATACTAGTTGAAATACATAATATGGCAATGAAAAGAGAAGTAGTTTAGCAGCTGTATTTCAGAGAGCCCTAAGTTGGTGGAAACGGGTATAGAGCGCTGAATGAAAAAAGGCTTGGAGCTCTGCGTGGATCGAGTACAAAAGAGGGATGGCGCAGCGGGATCTCCCGTTACAGAGATAGGGTATAAGTGTGCTTTCTCGTACCCGAAGAGGCTGGTGTGGCGACATATCAGCAAACTGAGGTGGTACCGCGAAGAGTTAACTCTCGCCCTCAAGATGAATCATCTTGGAGGTGGGAGTTTTTATATTGGGGAGGATTTATAATGCAGAACTTTCAGCATAGGATAACGGACAAGGCGGAACTGCGCTCTTTCATGGGCGAGCCGTCGGAGTTCGCTCAGAAAAAAGTGATTACGAGATTAGATGAGCACTGCCGTACGCTGCTTTCGCTTTCTCCTTTTCTCGTATTATCAACGTCTGACAGCGAGGGGCGGTGTGATGCCTCGCCGAGAGGAGATCATGCTGGATTCGTACAGGTGCTCGATGAGAAGACGCTGTTGATTCCAGAGCGTCCCGGCAACAAACGCGTAGACTCACTGAGCAATATTTTATCCAATCCGCATGTCGGTTTGCTTTTTCTAATTCCCGGCATGGGAGAGACGCTCAGGATCAATGGTAAGGCGTGCATAGTAAAAGATGAACATTTGCTTGAAATGATGGCGGTTAACAATAAACTTCCGCTTGTTGCGATTGCGGTAGAGGTGGAGGAGATCTTCATTCATTGCGCCAAGTCCATTAAACGGTCAGGACTGTGGAGCGGCAATTTTGCAGCCAATTTACCCTCAGCCGCTAAAATGCTGACCGATCATATGAAAATTCCTGGCGTGACCGCTGAGCAGACAGAAGCACGGCTGCAGGACGGGTACAAAAATAGACTGTATTAGGGGGAACGAAAGATGAATCCGATATTACTAGATTTTCCTACCGAGTTTGAGACTGAAAGATTGCTGGTGCGATGTCCGCAGCCTGGTGACGGCAAGGCTGTTTATGAAGCAATACTGTCTTCATTGCCTGAATTAAAGCCGTGGCTGCCGTTTGCCCATATTGATCAGAGTGCGGACGATGTGGAAGCGAACATCCGGGGTGCGCACGTGAAATTTTTGCAGCGTGAAGATTTGCGGATGCTCGTCTTTTTAAAAGAGACTGGGGAGTTTGTCGCTTCAACCGGTTTGCACAGGATGGACTGGGACGTCAGAAAGTTCGAGATTGGGTATTGGCAGGACACGAGGCATAGCGGGAAAGGCTATATGGTGGAGGCGGTAAAAGGGCTCGAGCAGTTTGCAGTCCATGAACTGAAAGCGCGACGTCTGGAGGTTCGATGCGATACGCGCAATGCACGAAGCATCGCGATACCCGAAAAGCTAGGCTACACACTCGAAGGTACGCTGCGCAGCGATTCGTTTGCCGTCGGTACGGACGAATTGCGCGATACGCACATTTTTGCGAAGGTGTTTCAAGGTTAGCAAAGAATGTTAAGAAGCGAATGACCGGCGCTGGTATTGTAGTTTTAAAGGCAGGTGAACACCAATGGATTATGTTCAGTCTATAGAGCGCAGCATTGAGTATATCGAGAATCATCTGGATGAGCGGCTCACATTAGCAGACATTGCAGAGACGGCGTGCTTTTCGCCTTATCATTTTCACCGCGTTTTTTCTGTGATGGTCGGTGAACCCGTCATGGATTATGTGAGAAAGCGCAGGCTGTCGGCCGCAGCGTTGCGCCTGATCTCGTCTGATGAAAAGGTGATCACGATCGCGCTGGACGTTGGGTTCCACTACCAGGAATCGTTCAACAGGGCGTTCAAGAGAATGTTTGGTTTGTCGCCGAAACAGGTGCGGGAAAGCGGTACTGTTCCAGTTGTATTGCGTAAGAAAGCCTGCCTGAAACATTATACGATAACAGGAGGAATTTTCATGAAACCAACATTTGTTGTAAAACCGGCATTCAGTGTAATTGGCTATGAACTAAAAACAACCAACACAGACGGACAGAACAACACCGACATCCCCGCATTTTGGCAGGATTATATTGTGAACAAAAAGGGTGCTGCTATACCGCATCCATTGGACAGCGATACAGAGTTTGGCATGTGTGTCGAACATAATCCCGAAACAGACGAGTTCACCTACTTGATCGGGATGGAAGTGGCAGAAGGAAGTGCGGCACCAGCCGGAATGGCGTATCACCGTTTTCCTGAAACCGAGTACGCGGTGTTCACCACGCCAAAAGCGTCGGAAAGCGAGTTTGTATCGTCCATTCAATCGACTTGGAATTACATTTTTACAAGCTGGTTCCAAGATTCTGGATACGAGCACTCAGGTGGTGTGGAGTTCGAATTGTATGATACACGCTGCCACGGCAGTGTAAATAAGCAGATTGATATTTATATTCCAGTAAAGAAAAGCAGTGTGACAGCAGCTAAATAAAAAGTAGTAGGGGTCCGGTACTCAGCCGGGCCTTAACTTATTTTTAAGAAGCATTATGCGGTGCTTAGCATGCTATCTGCATAGAGTTTAAATTAGAGGAGATCCGTACCAAGAGTTCATACATAATGGGGAAAATAACGACATTATTTGACGGGAAATTATTTTAGGAAAGTGGAACAGCTGCATTTCGACATTTGAGAAGGATATTAATGGGTGATGCAACGAATACAGAATAAGGGGGGATAAAATGAGATATGTTAAAACCGTTCTTTTCGTTGTCATTCTTTTTCTAACGAGTGTGAATGAAGCGGCGGCGACAAAATGGGTGCAGTTAGAGCCAGAAAAAGTGATCGAGCGAGCTGATGTAATCGTGATGGGTACGTATGATATTTCAGCCGCCCCGAATCAAGATGACATATTCGCCGGCTTTCCTTTTAATATTGAAAGAGTTTATAAAGGCGAAGTAAAGACGCCGGTGATTGCCGGTATGGATGCTTACGACATCGGAATTGTGAAGGAAGTTCAGGGGAGTGGAGGCAAGTACCTGTTGTTTTTAGAAGAGGGAGAAGTAGATTTTCTCGTTCCGGTTGCAGGGCAGAACGGAATGGTAGAATTAAAGAACAATAAAGTTGTGGAATACGAAGGGATGGACGGCGCACAGCTATACGAAGAAATATTAAAGAAAGAGTATAAAGAAGCAGAGAACCGGACCATTAAGGATGATTTCACTGCCTATAATTGGTGGTTGATTGCTTTTTTCGCAGGTGCTGTCTTCCTGTTTTTACGTTATTTAAAAAGAAGAGCATGAATACATAAAGAATAATTGAGGTGTCTGCATGAATTTTCACATACGAGTACGTGCTTGTGCGTTCATTGTAAAAGACGATGCGGTATTGCTTATTGAATTTAATAATCATCATGGTTTGCACTATAACCTTCCGGCCGGAGGCGTTGAGCCGGGCGAATCGGTCATTGAAGCTGTAAGACGCGAGGCGATGGAAGAAGCCGGAGTGGATGTCGAGGTCGGCGAGCTCGCGTTCGTGTACGAGACTGCGCCGCATTTGGTGGAAGGAAGAAAAGCCGTCGCAGGGCATCACGGCATCAGCCTGATGTTTGAATGCGAGATAAAAGAAGGATCAGAACCGCGTATGCCGGAGTTGCCTGACCTACATCAGACAGGTGTCAAATGGGTGCCGTTCCAAGAGCTCGACAGCATTGTATTGTACCCAAACATTAAGGGTGAGATTCGCCGGTACATGAGTGAAGGACGAAGCCGAAGCATGACGCTCATCCAAGAACAGCATTTAATGGAACAATAAGGGGTCCGGTACGCCATATGGACATTTTGTTCAAAATGTCTATACAGGACGGACAAGCTGCTTAGACACATTTCTTCTTGAAATAAGTAAGGTATTTTCTATAACTATCGAATATAATTAAAAAAGGATAAATTGCTAGTTTCTGTCGAAAGCGAACTTTTACATTCTTCATATAACAGACAGAGCGTTCTTTTTCTCTCCAGTACTTCGTAAATTAAATAAGAATTAAATTTTTGGAGGTAAAACGTATGCAAAAGTACAGACGCAGAAACACGCAGGCATTTACGTTTCTTGCTTATTTCACGTTCTTCGCAGGAGTTGCCTTGTTCTGTATCGGGCTGTATAACGCAGACAGCCTGCAGCTGAACGAAAAAGGCTACTACATTGCGGTCATGATTCTTGTGGCGGTCGGCGCGATCCTTACACAAAAGGTGACACGAGATAATGCTGAAGACGATGAGATCATCGCTGAACAAGAGCGCAACAGCAATAGAGGAAACATCAGCAAAGCGGAATAGATAAGACTTTTTAAGCAGGGGGTCCGGTACTCAGAGTACCGGACCCCTACTATGTTTTTGCTATATCCTGACCAACACTCTATAATAAGAAAACCACTTAAGATAGGGAACGAGGTGCATCTTATGAAGCTGGACCACACCGGCATTGCCGTGAGGCGAATAGATGAAGCGATTGAATTTTACACGAACGTACTTGGCGGAAAGCTCGCTCACCGCTACACGAGCGAGAAACCTGGCGTTGAGACGCATATTGCGGTCATTGAGCTGGAGAACCAGGTGATCGAGCTGCTTGAGCCGACGAGCAAAACGTCACCGATCGAACGGTTCATCCGGCAAAAAGGCAAGGGCGTCCATCATATCGCTTATGCAGTCGATGATTTGCACGCCACGATGGAAGAAATGGAGTCGCGCGGACTGACGTTCTTGAAGGACACGTATCGCATCAACCCATATGGCAGACGGTTGATCTACATTAACCCTGTGCATACGCAAGGGACGATTATTGAGCTTTGTGATTATGTGGATGTTGAAAAATAACATTTTTAATTAAATGGGGGTCCGGTACCTAGGTACCGGACCCCATTTATGTTTGATCAGCCAATTGTTGCAACAATTGGCTGAAATGATGTAACAAATCTAAATGTTGCTTTAACCATTTTAAATCTTGTTGTGAAAAAACCCAAAAGTGTTGTAAGAATTGTAAAAAGTGTTGTATTGGCTAATTAACCATACATTTTTTCAACAAAAGACGGCTAATTATAAGGACTGTAAAGAGTCGAGCGGCCGATATTGTCATGATTAACGTAAATATGGCTGCATGCAAACAAAAAATTCCACCAATCAACCGGTGGAGTTTGTAACGTTACAATTGTACCTTCATTCCTGTAGCGCTCATACATTTCATAGCCCAATCCTTAACGAGTGACTGAACTTCAGCTCGCTTCTCAATCGTCATCAGATGGCCGGCGTCCTCCAGGACAGCGAATGTGCTGTTCGAGAACTTGTTAGTTAAAAACGAGCAGTCTTCAAAGCCTGTGATTGCATCGAGCTTGCCAGCGATAAAGAGGGCAGGGTGTTCATAAACGCCGTCACCCAACGGATCTTCACGTAAAAAGTAGCCGTCCTCCCGCCAGTTGGATGCGATGAAGCTACGGTCTAAAAGCGCCCGCCCTGGCTGAACTTCATTAAAAAAGGTCTCTAAATTTTCTCTAGTCTGATATACCATCAGTGTTTCAAACGCCTGCCGGATATCAGCATCCACTTCACGCAAACACGCTTCATCTTTAATTTTCACTACTTTTTCCGGCAAAGTCCTCTCACGCAGATGAAGAACAGGAGCAATCAGGCAGATTCCAGCTGCGCGTTCAACACGCGCGCTGAATACCCCTTGCGCAAGATATCCACCAAACGAATGGCCTGCAAGTGAAAAGCGGCCGTCCGGGATGACCTCATCAACAAACCTCACAAACAAATTCACTATGTCTTGTGTTGACCGCACACTGTGACAATTGCTCCGTCCATGTGCCGGAATGTCCACATAAATTCGTTGAACACCGCTGCTCTCATCCAAAACTGGCTCCATCCATGACTTCATGGAGCGGTGGTCTGTACCCATAGAGTGCAAAAAAACTACCGGATGTCCGCTGCCTTCTATCTCATAAAAAAGCGTATCTTCTCCGACGCGAAATTCCATTACAGCTTCACCAGCACGTTCTCGATGTCCTCACGGGTGACTCCAGATGAAACGCCATTCAGTCTGAAATACAAGCACCGCAAAAAGTGCTTAGCATTAATTTTAACAGTGAAATTCTCGTTGTAGTCTTCGGTTTTCTTGTAGTCGCTCCAGCTCTCAAGCCATGCAATAAGCTCTTCGTATGAATGAAGGCCGCGCTTCAACACCATCACGACAGCAGTGGCCATACGCTCGTCCTCTTCTGTATCAAAAACCAGCCTCGATTCCATCATTTTTTGCTGAGCGATGTGAAGGATCTCCGTCAAATCATCTTTACCCGCTGCCTCATTAAGCGCCAGCTCGTCCAAACAATCCGCCATATGCGCGACTGAGTGCGCCCATCCTTGGTGCTCCACATATCCGCGTATATCGCGCTCGCGGCGCGCATACTGAAACACCCTGCTCTTCACTTCCTGAAAAACAGCGTCAGACAAAAACGGATTTTCATTATGACGGTTCAGCACAAGCGCTGTGATCAGAACAGAGAACGTGCGGGTAAATACAGAATCGGTACCCTCTTCACCCAGTCTGAAAAAAAGATGCTGATCGTCTACACTCAAGATTAATAAGTGTTCCAGCTCGCTGTTTGTAAACAACTGAGCTTTTATCATATGAAACATCTTTGTATAGATGAGTTTGTCGCGGAGATCAGGATCTGTATCTCCGATATGCTGCATCATCTCTAAAGCGAGTTCAAAGGCTTCTTCCTTCTGAACAAGATTACCGCCCAAGTCTTGCAATCTTTCTTTTAACCTAGTTGCTTCTGTTAACATTCACTTTCACCTCTCTAACTGAATTCCATAAAAATGGCAGAATTCCTTTTCAGAGTAATAACAGAAGGGGTACAATAAAATAATAAGAATATTCAGTCTGTTTAATTGGAGGAAACTACATGGTGTGGACGGGAACACTGGAACGTTTTCCGTATCCGTTTAAAGAGGATGTGTACCGTTATTCGAATAATTCCGTGCAGATGAATAAGCCGGTAAGTGTGGAGATTACAGACAATTACCATGAAGAAATGGCGTTAAAACGAAAGCTGTTAAGACAATATCCATCTCGCTGTTTTCAATCACTTCCGCATTCTGTCGAAGCACAGTGGGAGGCGGCGGCCATCGTGTTAGAGCATTTAGCATCCGCAGAACCGACCCACTTTTCACTCACTAAAAAGGGGGAGGTGTGGACATTCCGCAACACGCTGCTAAACGAGACGCACACCTTTACATACGGCGATAACGAAAGCCTGAGTGTAGAACCGCTTGATTTCGTCGGCCGTCAGGTGCAGGAAGATCTCTTGCTCATGATGCAGCGTGATGGCGATCTGTATTTGGATGCAGGCCAGCTTTGTTTTCCGGCGAATTGGTCACTCGCTTTTAACATAGGCATGAAGTTCAGCCAAATTCATCATCCAATTCCTAGATTTAAGGAAGAAAAGATGGACAGCCGCATGTTAAAATTTCTTCTGCGGATGGAGGCAGGAAGTCCGTGGGAGCGGAAAAACTGGTCGCTCATGGCCGGAGACAGGCTCGATACTTCGCTTGAGACGTTTGATGAGTGGGGAAAGCTCAGAAAAACGGTAACCAGCAATAATGCCGGCAAACTCGTCCACTTGCGAGTTGAAGTACAGAAGCTGTTCCGATTGCCACAAACTCACAGTATCCTTTTCACCATTCACACACACATCCTCTCGCTTGAAAGGTTTTGCGAAAATCTGGAGTGGAAGAGGCAATTTTACGAGATGATAAAAGAGCTGCCACATCATATCGCGAACTATAAAGGCATCGGAAAATACAGACAGGCTGTGCTGGCATATTTGGAGAAAGAGTGATGAAAAAAATCGTGATCACAGATGAACAAGGAATAACGGTATTGCGCCATATCTTCCAGCACAGTATGTCGGTCGAATGGCTGCCGCTCGATGACAGTCTTGGCGAAACCTTGTCACAGCAAAAAATGGGAACTACCCTGCACGTTGCTTTACCGTGGAAACAGCTTAAAAAAGTGCGAAAAGCGGCGGAGGCTGCTGGATTTTCAGACGAACATTCAGAATATATCGGGTATGGCGAAAAAGAGCAGCGCGTCTTCTGTTGCCGCTGTCATGCTATTGGAACGAGTGATGTGCAATGCGCCAGCTGCGGCCTGATCCTTGATTTGTCTGATCATTACTCAACACTTCATGACGCTTATTTGGCTTATCCGGTTTTTAAATAGGAGGCAGAATCGATGAAGATTGGCTTAGTACGGCATTTCGAGGTAAAACGCGGTTATCCTGCTCAGAGGGTTTCGTCGGATGAATTACTGCGATGGGTGGATGAGTACGACGCGTCCTGTGTGATTGAAAACGAGGTGCATCTGCGTGGCGTGAATTGGAAGCGGTGTTTTGCAAGCGACCTTTCGCGTGCAGAATACACGGCGAACAAAGTGTTCCAAGGTGATGTGGTGTTAATGGAGGAGCTGCGGGAGATCCGCATGCTTCCTTTGTTCGAAACAAAACAAAAGCTTCCTTTCGCACTGCATCTGTTTTTCATACGCGGCGCCTGGTACTTTAACCATCCTTCACAGCCCGAAAGCCGAATCCAAGTGATGGTACGAATCCGCCGCGCGTTAGAGAAAATCCTTAAAAGCGATGAAGATGTGCTGATCGTCGGCCATGGTGGAATTATGATGTTCATGCGAAAAGAATTATTGAAGCTTGGGTTTGCGGGGCCAAGAATCGGCAAACCGAAAAATGGTGAAGTGTATGTTTTTGAGCGATAACATTCCGGTCAGAGTGGCGGCTATTGTTGACGAGACACCGATGGTGAAGCGGTTCACACTGCAGTCATGCAGCGGTGATGCCCTGCCGCCTTTTTGCGGCGGATCACATGTGGTGACATACTTAAACAACGGCCTGCAGCGCCGCTATTCGCTGACTTCGTATGAGAAAGGCGAATATGAGATCGCGGTCCAGCTGCACCCTCAGTCTAAAGGTGGTTCGCACTACTTTCACCATCATGTAAAAACTGGTGATACCCTGAACATCAGCAGTCCGAAAAATTATTTTCAGCTGAGTCACCGAGCAAAACGCCACGTCTTTTATGCAGCAGGCATTGGCATTACGCCGGTGCTTTCATTGATGAAAGAAGCTGAAAAGAGTGCTAAGCCGTTTGAGCTGCATTATGCGGCACGCTCGCGCGAACAGTGTGCGTTTTACAAAAGACTGCTGCGAGACTATCCTGAGAAATGTACGTTTTATTTTTCCAATGAAGGGTGCCGCATGAACAGTGAAGTGTTGAGGCAGCACTTAGTCGGCACGAATGTGTATCTGTGCGGTCCTGACAGGTTTATCACGGAGTTTACATATGGTGCTAGTAATGTTGGATTTCCATCGCATAACGTTCACAGCGAACGGTTTTCACCTCCAATTTCACACGATAGCACACCTTTTACGTCAGAATTGAGCGATGGCAGACAAATTTCAGTGCCGGCTGATCGATCTTTGCTTGATATGCTGCTGGATGCAGGGGTGAAGGCACCGCACTCGTGCCGCGCCGGACGCTGCGGTACATGTGAGGTGCGCGTGTCGTTTGGAATCGTTGACCATCGTGACGAATTTCTATCAGAGGAAGAACGCACGGCGCAAAATGTTATCCTCACTTGTGTGTCGCGTGCCAAAACACCTATCCTCGGGATTGAGATATAGGGCGAAATGCGGTAACGTGGAGGCAGGAACGTTCAACAGGAGAGATGATGATGTATTTAACGATAAAAGAAACAGCCGAATACCTGTCACTGCCAGAATCGTACATTGAAAGCCAAGTGCAGAACAAAAAGATTCGTGCGATCCACGACGGCGTGCAATATTTAATCTACAAAGAGCAGTTTAACGGCCATCTTGACCAGATGGAAAAATACAAAAAAGAAGTAGAAGAATACTTGAGCGAACCCATCCCCGAGGACTGGGACGCGAAAGACGAAGACTAACCCTCCAATCGGCGGCTTAGTCTTCTTTTATTGGATATAAGTTCTGGGGTCCGGTACTTTTTAAAGGATTATCCGATTTTCAGGCTCCTTTAGAAAGAACGTACCGGACCCCAAAAGAGGATACTCCAAAATCCCCTGCAATCTTTTTGTCACATAACTCTAATCTAACTAAAATATGTTTATTACATTATATCGATATAATTAGCTCGAGTAGTTTCTTTCGGACGGGGGGAAGGGAATGTATGAAAAAGTCTTGGATGGCTGTAAGTGCCGCTTTGGTCATTACAGGAGCTGGCATCACGGCAGCTTCTTCATATAGTCCATTGAATTTTATTAAAGTGGACACCCTTCATGGGAACAAAGAGGATATTGAAAAAGATTTGCAAAAAGAATGGGAACAGAAAGTACAGGTAACAAAAGAGGAAGCGCAAAAAATTGCTTGTAAGATGGTTTCAGGACAAGTCGTACAAACGGAGCTTGATCAGACTGAATCCAGCATCGTGTACGACGTGGTCATTTATGACGGACAAACGTTTAAAGAAGTCACCTTAAAAGCGAGCGACGGAAAGATCGTAAACGTCGCAGAGGATGAAGAGGCTGAAAAGAAGGCGGAATGGCTAAAGCCATAAAAAGATGACACCACAGAGACGGATTCACCGTTTGTGATGTCATCTTATTTTTTTTATAGGTTTTTCAATGCTTCATCAATGGATGTTTCGCCGGATAACAAATCAAATCCGCGGTTAAAGGTGTTCTCTTGATCAAGTACTGCAAAGATGGTTTGAGCGACGTCTTCACGCGGAATGGTTCCGCGTTCTAAATCGCTGCCAGCCTTGACCTTACCTGTCCCAGGCTCGTTCAGCAACCCGCCAGGACGGATAATCGTGTACGTCAGCCCGCTCTGCTCCAGAATTTTGTCGGCATAATGCTTCGCCACATAGTACGGGCGTAACTCGGCATTCCAGTTCTCGCGTTTATGTGCCTGCAGTGCGCTGACCATCACAAAGCGCTTGATTCCGGCCTGCTGTGCAGCCTCCACCATTTTGGCCGCCCCGTCCAGGTCGATCAGCAGCGTTTTATCATGGCCCGTGCTGCCACCTGAACCTGCGCTGAACACAATCGCGTCACAGCCTTTTGCCGCTTGTGCGAGATCAGACACGCTTCCTTCTAAATCAGCGAGTACGGTTTTCGCTCCAAAACTCTCCAACTCTTCAGCTTGCTCGGGTTTCCGGATCATCGCCGTCACATCATGTTTTTCACTGGATGCCAGCAGTTCAGCCAGCTGACGTCCGATCTGGCCGTTTGCGCCTACTAACAATACATTCATGCTATCAACACTCCTTTACTTAAAGGATTCACCAGGACCATAGTATTTCAAACATAAAATGGCACCGCAAATGTTATGCTTAAGGTACAAAGCAGGCAGGAGCTACTTTAAAGGAGAGATTCATTTGTTTATACAAGTCACCAAAAAACTTTCACAAGAAATGAAAATAGATGTTTCAAAAGAGGATGTATCCCGTGTGCATCCGCTCTTTTGCTGGCATGCGAATGTGTTTTTGTATAACAGGCGAAAATGCGTGCTTGTGATGAACAACTTCACACGTTTTAATTTTTTGCTATACGGATTGAAAAGCAAGGATTTCAAGAATTTTGGAGAGACTGTCACACAAGGAATCGAGCAGTCACTATTGGATAATAAAATTAAACCGGACGCTGTTAGGCGATATATGGAAAACCTTGGAGATGTCGCGTTTGCCCAAACGAGTGACCGCAGTGTGACTAGCCAGATGATTCAAAACCTCGATTTTGCAGAGCGGCTGCTTGATCATTATTTGCTGCGTGGAGCAGAACCGGACCTTTCCGTCATCAATTATAGATTAAACGAATTTATTATGAAGCTGCCGAAGCTATATTCTCGTGATCATATGGAGGATGCTCTATACAGCAGCGAGCTTCCTGCTGAGGGTGATTTTAAAAAAGAGGAACGAGACTTTTTTCAGCTGAAAATCACGCTCGAAATGACGGAGCGTGTGATATGGAGAAGAATTCTCGTACCGAGCGGCATCACGTTTCAGAGGCTGCACAAAATCATTCAAGCTGCCTTTGGATGGGAAGAGTATCACCTGTTTCAGTTTGAGATGAAAAATTGTCTTATCCGCGTACCGGACCCCTACCCTCACTCTGATGTGCCGGTCAAGCATCCTATAGCGGAGAAAATTGACGTGTATTTTCAAGAAGAAAAGCAATTGATGTACGAATATGATTTCGGTGACTCTTGGCGCCATGAAATCAAGGTGGAAGATAAAATTACGTTAACCGAAGACTTGAAAACGGCAAAGCTGCTGGATGGCGAGCGGAACGGACCACCCGAAGACTCGGGAGGTGTACCGGGATACAGCTATATCCTCGACGTTCTATCTAATCCTAACCATGAAGATTATGAACACATCACCACATGGATTGGAAAAGATAAAAAAGGCCGTGTGTTTGATCCCGCACACTTTGATGTAAAAGAGATCCAGCGCAGAATGAACAAAGTGAAGTGCTGAGCAACCACTAGCCGGGTCCGGTACTTCTTAAAAAAGGCGGTTCAACACGCCCTCAAACAGGCATAGGCCAATCCCTCATCCTCATACATAATCATAGAGGTGATGATGATGAAGGATGTAAGAGGGCTGACAGGCGAGGTCGTCACGCCTGATGATCCGCAATATGAAGAGGCACGGCAGGAATGGAACCGTGCGATTCAGAAGTTTCCTTGCGTAATTGTTTATTGTGAATCCGTAAGGGACGTGCAGAACGCGATTCTTTGGGCGCGAAAGAACGAGGCAAAGATCCGCATTCGTTCTGGCGGGCATCATTATGAAGGCTATTCGGTCGGAAACGGTGTGCTTGTAATTGATATCAGCCGTTTAACGAACATTTATATTAACGAAAATGAGCGCTTGGTGCGCATACAATCGGGTGTGCGCAACCGAGAGCTATATAACGCGGTCGGCAAGCTTGGCTATCCGTTTCCGGGCGGGACGTGTCCAACTGTCGGCGTGGCGGGATTCACGCTCGGAGCCGGATGGGGCATGTCGAGCCGCCTTTTTGGTCTCGGCAGCGATCAATTGCTGGAAGTCGCGATGATCAATTATGAAGGCAAGCTGGTTAAAGCGAGTGCGAATGAAAATGAAGACTTGTTCTGGGCGTTTAGAGGTGCGGGGGGTGGGAACTTCGGTGTTGTGGTTTCCTTGACGTACCGGCTGCCGCCGAAAACAGGGAACGTGACGCTAGTGCAGCTTTATGCTCCTAATGCTACGAAACAGCTGCAGGAACAGTTTTTAGCAGTATGGCAAGAATGGCTGAAGAAGCTCGATATCCGGATGACGCTGAATGTATCGATCTACAACTCGGCAGAAGAAGGGCTGGCGATTTTCGGCCGCGGCATCTTTTACGGTGATTCAGAAAACGCGAAGCAGCTGCTCAAAGCTTTTTCAGACATAGGGATCGATGTGACCGCACAATACGTCTCGTTCCTTGAGGCGGTCACGATCGTGATGGACTCTTATCCGCCGTATGAAAAGTTTAAATCGACCGGGCGCTTCGTGTACCGCGATTATGATGCAAAAGAGATCAGCCGCATCGCGGGCACGATTCAAAAACCGCCACAAGGGTCCGTTTTCGCAGCCGTCACCGTGTACGCTCTAGGCGGAAGAATACGGGATATCGGCAAAAAAGAAACGGCATTCTACTACCGCGAAGCACGATACATCATGGGGATACAGACCGTTTGGGAGGAGGATGCCTTCGCCCGTGAAAACAAGGAATGGCTAGAGCCGCGGTTTCAATATATCCGCTCGATGACAAAAGGGTCTTTCGTTAATTTCCCATACAACAAGCTGAAAAATTATGAAAAAGCCTATTATGGCCGAAATGCCGAACGGCTACGAGAAGTGAACGAAAAATACGACCCTTTCCAAGTATTCACGTTTCCGCAGGGAATTAACGGGTAAACAGAGAAGACATAAGGCGGCTCAATCCGGGCCGTCTTAGGCTTGTCTAGGTATATGGAGGAGAGAAATGGCTTCATCACGAATGAGAACGCGAAAAAAGAAGAAGAAAACATGGCTGTATGTACTCTTGTTTTTCGGTGCGGCATTCGCCTTGCTGTATCATTTTGAGCTGAAATATTGGGACCGTTCAATGCCAAAAGGAATGCACCCGGTCGTAGCAGAAAAACGAGATCAGCTTGTGAGGGAGGCCGCGAAAAAGGGCATTCCGATCATGATTACAAGCGATTTCCGATCAGCTGCCGAGCAGGAGGAATTGTATGCAAAAGGAAGGACAAAGCCGGGAAGCATCGTGACACATGCCGATGCCGGCGAGTCGTATCATAATTACGGACTGGCCTTTGATTTTGCCCTGCAAAATGAAGCGGGAGAAGCCGTATGGGATCTTGAGCGCGATGGCAACAAAAACGGAAAGTCCGACTGGATGGAAGTGGCCGATATCGGAAAAGATCTTGGATTTGAATGGGGCGGCGGCGAAATCTTCGGCGACTTTAAAGATTATCCTCACTTTCAGATGGACTTTGGCTTGAGCATTTATGAGCTGCAGCTTGGGAGGCGTCCGAAGGTGAGTGAATAGGTGTAGTGTTCACTAATTCTGTAGGAGGGTGAGGCTGGATTGGCGCGCACAGCTGAAATGACGTTGTGAAGCCGCTCGAATTGAAGGGAAACCCGCGCGCAAGCTTATTCGTCTGGCGCGCAACTGTGGAACGGCGCGAATGATGGGTGAGACGGTGTGAAAGCCATAGATAGCCGCGCGCATTTTCATCGTACGGCGCGCAGATCCGTTGCATTGGCGCGCAAGCTGAAAATGATCTATGCCGCACCTTATGTGAAGTCATGGTTTAACTCGCTTAGCGCGAAAATGGTTTGAACCCGCTCGCATTGCAACAAGAACCGCGCGCAAGCTTGAAAAAATCGAGCGAAATGGCTTGAATCCTTATGCCGCCGTCAACTCACAAGGTCTTCATATGAAAAAGTACCGTACCCCTGTTACGGCTAGTGCCTGATCCTCATCAATCCCCGCAGTCATTGGACAATCGCCCTGCATATACTGGTTGCAACCGAACTAGGCAGGTGACTTAACGATGATGTTTAACTATTACGGCACGATTATGCCCCGCCAGATGCATGATCCCTCCTATAGTACCTATCAAAGTGAACCGAATGCTGACACAGCCGCGTTTGACGCAGCGTATCTCGTCATGCCGCGTGTGGTGCCTTATCCAGCACCATCTTCGTACGCTAAAGAGACAGCAAAAAAAGCAAGTAACTATGAACCGCAGCCAGCAGCCACTAACACGTCAAGCTGGTTGCACAATGGGCATTCTGTACCGTACCCCAGTTATGTTAACTACGGCTACAACTATAACTACACTCATCCATGGCCTTCTTCTGCAGCGGCTTTTGGCTTCAATGATGGAAGCCGCGTACCGTACCCCAGTTATGGTAACAACATGAGGCGGGCGGTCATCACGGCGAAAGAGGGGGATGTGTCGGGGGACGGGTATCCGGATAATGTGTTTATTACCGCCGATCAGACGCCGGACAGTCCGTATTTGCAGAACATTACGCTTAACATACAAAATGGCAAGACAGCGCAGTATCAGAGTGTGGCATTAAAAGAGAACAGCGGATATAACCCGACATTGTTTCTTGGTGATTTTACCGGCAACCGGGTGAACGATATCCTCGTGACGATTGACTCCGGCGGCAGCGGGGGGATGATTTATGCGTATGTTTTCTCCGATTTGAACGGACGCTTGATGCAAATATTTGATTCGGATGACTTTAACGCACAGTATCAATATGATGTGCGGTATGTGAACAACTATAAAGCGCAAGTGCTGAGCTTGAACTTTAGGCAGAAATACGTGATTGATCTGCAGTATAAAGGGAAGGAATATCTTTCTGAAGTATACAATCCGAACGGCACATTAAAGCAGCCGGTTGTTGGCTGGGTGTCGCCCGTTTCGGGGCTGTACCCGATTGATTTTGACCGGAACGGCACGTTCGAGCTGCAGGCGGTTCAGAGCATATCCGGGCGGTATAATGCAGATGGAATAGGGTATATGCAGACGGCGATGAAGTGGAACGGGCGTGCGTTTACCGGAGACCGGCAAAACGCTGTGATCTTTGGCGGAGATATGTGATTGCATACAAACATGAGAAGCCGGTCCTGAGCAGAGGGACCGGCTTCTAATCTATGGTTATTCCATTACAAGCGATGCAGACATCTTCCATCCGTCCGGCTCTTTTTGAAACATGTTGGCGTTTTGCATCACGTTCTTCACACGTTTTCCTGTTGCCTTCACAGTGGTTTCTACTTCCACCAAGGTCACAACAGTTACGAAGCCTTGTTCATCATATTGATCAAACGTGAACTCGGTTAGCGTCATCGTGCTGTCGAGCTGTTCGAATGCAGCCTGCATGTGCTGCTTTTCTTTTTCATAATCAAATCCAACGGCATCCCTGCTCAGTGTACTCATATAGCCTTCGAGATCACTGCGGTTATAAGCGGATATCTGCTCCTGCAAAACAGCGATTACTTCGCGCTGCACCTCTTCAGGCACTGCACCCGAAATAGCATCTTCACTAGAAGACGGGTCGGGGTCCGGTACCGCTTCACTTTCTGCTTCCACATTACTAGACGCTTCAATGGCTGCTACTTTTTCCTCTGTTTCCGTCTCAGGACTTTCTTCAGCTCCTGCAGCTTCATTCATCATCTTTCTTTCTTCTGAAACGGCCAGGCCAGACACTCCGCACCCTGTTAAAAGGATACTGGCGATAAACACTGCTGACAATGCTCCGTATTTCGTGCTGCTCATTGGCGCACATCCTCTCCCATTCATGTTGGTTAGTAGATACCCCACATAACGAATTAAAAACGTTTGAATGTTCGGGTATAAAGTCCTCCTTCAATAGGCTATAAAAGGCTTTATTGTTAGTAAGAAAGGGTATGGTTAGTATGACATTTTTTTACTATTATCATAGTTGGGGTAATCTAAGTGTCTAAATAAGGAGTGGCATAGCATGGGATTTTCAGATTCATTGAATGATATTGTGCGTTCCATCTCGAGCCAGTCGGCAGATATTGATGAGAAAATTGCACGTCTGCAGCGGGCGAAATCTGAGATCAGCACGGAACAGAATAGGAGCTTGAACGAAATACGAAAGATAGTAGAGCCAGAGTTAGATGAATTTTGGAAAGGCAGCCGTGCCACGCAATTTGATGATTTGCGTGAAGAAGCGCACCGCACGATGAAGGATATTGTGAACGAAGATTACGATGATTATAAATGGCAGATCGAAAACATCATCAAAGGCCTAAACATTCAAAAAGGGGCACTTAACATCGCGAGCGGACTGGCGCATGAGGCGAGCCAGCTGATGGATAAAGGCGAAGATGCCGTTGATGAGCTGAGCAGCAAACTGGACGATTTACGAAAGAGGGTGTTTTAATGCAGACGATTAAGCTTCAATTTGATGAGGTGACGCAGCAACTGTCGAAAACACAGCGGACATTGGACGCGGTCAGTCTGCCCGCGCCGTCAGAATCGTCGTTAGGCCGCAACCAACTGCAATTCACGACTCAGTATCTTGAACGAGAGAACAACCTTCATAAAATGGTCCTTGATTACATAAAGGCTGTCACCAAGAACATCGAGGACACGAAAGCAAACGTTGAAATACTGAAGAAACAAGATCAAGCGATTTTTCGGAATAAATAAGAGAAGGCATTCATGACATGGCAAACAAAGTGTATGAAGCACCTACATGGCAGGCAGCGGTTGAAGATCGGGCATCACAGTACAAGTCTTTGAAAGAACAGTTAAAAGCGTTGAAAAAGAGTTTAGCAGCATCGTAGACAATTCCGGCTTTCAAGGCCTTGGTGCAGAGGCAATCAAAGGATTTTACAAAGCGCAAACTCAGGATGTGGTAAATAATATTATTACTTGAGAAAAAGAGGCTACATTTATGACTCTTCTAAAAAAATTATGACTACAAAACAATAGTATTGGGGGCAAACTCAAACCTGGCAAAAACGTTTCATTTCGAAAGAACGAACAAGTATCTTTATTCAAGATAATAGAGTGTAAGAGATCGCGTTAATCGTAAGAAACAAAACGATAGAGTAAAATGAAGTCGCCCTGAAACGCTTGTTTCAGGGCGATTCTCACTCTATTACATCATAAACATGAGCGTGAAAATAACGATGTATGCGACTAAAAACAGAAAGGTGAGACCGACTCCTGCCCAGCTGGTGCCTCCTGCTTTTTTGATGGCGATGTGCTGCTGTTCGGCGTCGGAATAGGTAGCTGTGATCTCGCTAATTTTTTTCTCTGCATGCTGTTTGTATAAACGGTTCCCCATCAGTCCAAAGAAAGCGGCGCTCGAAGAGGCGATCGCGCGATCCACCGCGAGAGCTCCCGTGCCTACGAATAAGGCAATCGTATCTAAAACGATGAGTACAGCAAAAAAGATGGCCATAACGGTGTACATCTTTCGATAGCCGAGCCAGAATATACCTAAGAAAAACGCTGCCCAGTTCCAGGTAATCTTCCTTTTATTTCGCTCTTTTTCCCATTTTTTGAAATAAAACTCTTTCTTCTCTTCGCCGACAAAGAGTGCCAATTTTTCTGTGCTTTCCAAAGGCGCGGTGTTAGCGCTGAATGCACCGCCCATCATTTCTGTCTTATAATTTCTCTGAAAAAAAACGCCGCCGCACTGCTGGCAGCTTAATGCACTGCCCGTTTCCCTTTTCACCCCGCATTGCCTGCAAACCATCTTGCTACTCCTCCTTAAAAATAGTGATGAATACCTAGGTATTTCATTCCACTATTTCTAGAAGAGAAAACGTAATATTTGGAAAAAATGTTAAATAAAGAAGCGAGAATCTATAAAGATTTCTTCTGCGGGCGTAACGGTTGCTTCCATTATGGTTTTTCCGGTCTTTTTTAAGTAACTTTGAACGACATGATAGCCCACCGCATATCCTGCAAAGTTCGTTAGCCCTATTTTTTCGTAGCCGTGTGCGTCTGCCATACCGTCACCAAACAGGTAGCCACGCACTTCATTAAAGCCTTTTACATGTAGTGCTTCTTTAATAATGTTTTTAGAAAACGCCACATCAGCTGGGGTTACATCCGCCACCCAAGGTCCAATTAGCTCTGAACCGTACATGTGGCCTGCGAACGATTCGGCCAATCCTTCTATAACGATATAATCGCCGACACTCACATCACCATGGCGGAATGGTTCATAGCAAAAGCGGATCTGATGGTTACATTCATGTGCGATGGTATGTTTCAGTCTCGACAATGTATAGGAATTAGGACATATATAAATTTGAATATACCCAGGAATACCAGCGAATCCTGAGTAGCCGCCGACCATCTTCATCTCCTGGCTATTTCGATTACCAAGAAGGATGGAAAACTGAATATTTTCAAGCGGAAGGGTTTGGCCTGCCGATTCGAACGTTTGAAGACAATCGTTAAGAACGGCATGTGCTGTGTCAAACGCATTCGCTTTGTTTAATTGTAAGAGGTCTTCGTCTATTGCGTGTGACGATTCGCCTGGAACCCAGAGGCCGAGCATGCTGGATGCCATGAGCACATCATATCCACCTGGATGGGCAGCGGTAATCGGGACGTTAATCGTCTCCCACATTTTTTTGAATGGGCCCATCAATTCATGTCGAAAGATGTTTTGCTGTTGATCAAGGGGTTCACCTTGCATTTTTAGATAAGATTCATCAGATCGATGAATGAGTATTTCCGTTCGTTTCATCAATATCCTCTCCTTTTTAATTCGTCTATTTACACGATAAACGGTCACGCCGCGTGAGGGTCAAGGTTTACTTCTTGCATAATGATGGAAGCCGCTGTAATATGGAGGTATATAAACTTACTTAAAGTAACTAACTATAAAATTGAGAAGGTGGTATATCATGATATTTCATCAAAAACCCGCCACGTACGTCAGCCATGTGCATTTGCTTGTTGAAAATGTAGAACAATCGCTTTCCTTTTATGAAGACATTCTAGGGTTTGCTGTGCTGGAAAAGAAGGGAGGGGAAGCAGTTCTTACTTTAGATGGAAATAAGCCCATTCTCACGCTTGAGCAGCCAGAAGGGGTGAAGCCGAGGCAAAAACGGACAACGGGACTTTATCATTTTGCCCTACTCGTGCCGAGCCGCAAAGAGCTGGCAAAGACCGTTCAGCATTTGATCAACGTGCAGTATCCTCTGCAGGGAGCGTCGGATCATTTAGTGAGCGAGGCGCTGTATCTGGCGGATCCGGACGGACATGGCATCGAGATTTACCGTGACCGCGATGCATCAGAATGGCCATGGAACGGTGAACAAATTATGATGGCAACGGAAGCGCTCGATGTTCGCGGGCTTTTGGAAGAAGCGGTGGGAGAGTCGTTCAAAGGTCTATCAAAAGATACGATGATGGGTCATATTCATTTGCATGTAGCTAACATCGAGAAGTCTCAGGAATTTTATGGAGCGCTCGGATTTCAGCCGGTCAGCCGTTATGGCAGCCAGGCGCTGTTTGTTTCAACGGAAAACTATCATCACCATATTGGTTTGAATACATGGAACGGCGAGGGTGCGCCTGCCCCTGAGCTTAACACAGTTGGAATGAAGCACTATACCATGGTGTTTGCAGATGAAGCAGCAAGAAGTGAGGCGATCACGCGACTTGAATCACATGGGTTTAAAGCAGGAGGATATCGCGCCGTTGATCCTGCAGGAAATGTAATCGAGCTTGCTGTGAGTGAGTAGGAAATAGAAAAGGCTGAACCCTATATAGCGGTTCAGCCTTTTGTTTGATTATTTAAGTTTAAACGAGCTCTTTAACGAAACGATTTCGTTGAATACGATGTTCTCTTCTGTCGTATGCTTTGTATCGACATTGAAATAGCCGTGGCGGAAGAACTGGAACTTGTCCTGAGGCTGGGCGTCTTTCATGTTCGGCTCGATGTAGCCGCGCTTCACGACTAATGAATCCTGGTTCACGTAATCAAGGAATGTCTTGCCTTCGCTTTCCTCGTCACTCGCCATATCCGCATCTCTAATGAGGGGCTCGTATAGGCGGAACTCTGCTGGAACGCCTTGCGTCGCATCGACCCAGTGCAGTGTGCCCTTCACTTTGCGGCCGGTGAAGCCAGTCCCAGACTTTGTTTCCGGATCATACGTGCAATGCAGCTCGACTACGTTTCCGTCAGCGTCCTTGATTACTTTTTCACATTTAATGAAATACGCGTGCTTCAAGCGGACTTCGTTACCAGGGAAGAGGCGGAAATACTTGCTTGGCGGTTCTTCCATGAAATCATCGCGCTCTACATAAATTTCGCGTGAGAACGGAATTTGTCTCATCCCCATTTCAGGGTTTTCCGGATTCACTTCCGCATCGAGCATCTCAACCTGGCCTTCCGGATAGTTCGTGATCACAACTTTAAGCGGATCAAGGATACCCATCGTGCGCGGTGCTTTCATCTTTAAATCTTCGCGTACAAAGTGCTCAAGCATCGCCGTGTCAACAGCACTCGCGCCACCCTTTGATACTCCTGTTTCTTTAACAAAAGCAACGATTGCTTCAGGAGTATAGCCTTTGCGGCGCAGTCCGGAAATCGTCGGCATGCGCGGATCGTCCCATCCATCCACATAGCCTTCGTCAACGAGCTGCTTCAGCTTGCGTTTACTCATGACCGTGTTGATCAGGCCAAGTCGGCCGAACTCGATCTGGCGCGGCGTGTTCTTCATCTCGCATTCTGCTACAACCCAGTCGTACAACGGGCGCTGATCTTCAAACTCAGTCGTACAAAGCGAGTGTGTCACGCCTTCAATCGCATCTTCAAGCGGATGAGCGAACGCATACATCGGGTAGATGCACCATGTATCGCCCGTGTTATGGTGTGTCGCGTGCGATACGCGGTAGATGACCGGGTCACGCAGGTTAATGTTCGGTGAACTCATATCAATTTTTGCGCGCAGCACTTTTTGTCCGTTCTCGAACTCACCTTTACGCATGCGGTCGAACAGATCAAGGTTCTCCTCGATAGAGCGGTTACGGTACGGGCTTTCTTTTCCTGGCTCAGTGAGCGTACCGCGGTACTCGCGGATCTCATCAGCCGATAGATCGTCCACGTATGCTTTGCCTTTATTGATCAGAAGAACAGCGCGCTCGTACATTTCTTCAAAATAGTCCGAAGCAAAGCGGAGGTTTTCCCACTCATACCCGAGCCATGCCACATCTTCCTTAATTGCGTCGACGTACTCCTGATCTTCCTTCAGCGGGTTTGTGTCATCAAAACGAAGGTTCGTTTCGCCGCCAAAGTCATCGGCAAGTCCGAAGTTGATGACGATCGATTTAGCATGCCCGATATGAAGGTATCCGTTCGGTTCAGGAGGAAAGCGTGTAATCACTTTGTCATGCTTTCCGTTCTCCAAATCTTCCTTTATAATACTTCGAATAAAATTAGAAGCGTTGTTATCCAATTTGTATCAGCCTTTCTATTTTTCAAAAGTGAATGCTAAGGGTAATTATAACAAATAAATCTAATTGTCAGTGTATCCATCTATTCTATGAAAAATAAGAGGATTTTAAAAGAGGAAGTAGTAAAGAAGACATAAGAAGTATTACCTATTATTTCAATATTTGTTATAATTTAAATTAAGAAAACGGATTGGAGGAGTGAGGGTCATGATTAAGGATTTAATTTTTCACTCCACTCTTATATTGTCTTATCTCTTTATTATCGGGTTTGTCATAAGCAGAGAGATGAAAAGCTTGTACTCTCCATTTGTGCAGAAGCTCATTCTTGGAACGGCGACAGGTTTGATGGGGATTGTGCTTATGTACTTTTCAGTAAACGTTTCATCAGGCGTTATCATCGATTTAAGACATGTGTTCATCATCATCGCGGCGCTGTTCGGCGGTCCTGTGGCGGCTGTCTTAAGCGGAGTGATTATCGGAACAGCTAGAATGCTGCTGTACGGGCTAAGTGAAGCCTCCATTTCCGCTGGATTATTGATGATGCTGATCGGCTGTATGTCAGGTGCTCTTTCTAAGCTAAGAATCCGGATTTATGCGAAAGGCTTACTTATGAACATCGTATCGTTAGCCTCGATCTATGTGACGTTAGCTTTTTTAATTGATCCAGCCTTTGCCGGCTTGAATGCGGCATACTTATCCGTAGTATCGATTCCGTTAGGATTCCTGGCTGTCTTCCTTAATATTTATCTTTACAAAACAAATGAGATGATGTGGAAGATGAGGCAGGAAGCACGTGTTGATTATTTGACAGGCTTGAACAATGTGAGAACGTTTGATGAAGTATTAAACAATTATAAGAAAGAACAAGGGGTAAGGGGCGAGTTCTTATCCATCTTGTTTATAGATATTGATTTCTTTAAAAGAGTAAATGACACGCACGGCCATGATGCGGGTGATGAAGTGCTCAAACAGCTGGCATCTGTTCTACGGCAGAACGCCAGGTCGTTCGATATCGTTTCACGAAACGGCGGTGAGGAGTTCTCTGTGCTTATGCCAGACTGCCAAAATGAAAGAGCGGTCGAAGTCGGAGAGCGAATCAGACAGGCTGTAGAACGATTTCCGTTCCGCTTGCCAGCTGGCGGTCCTCTTTATATCACTGTATCTATCGGTGTAGCGAGCTACCCAGAGACGGTCGGTACGGTGGACGAGCTTGTCAAGCAAGCTGACGATGCGCTCTACGCTGCGAAAAAAAGCGGGCGAAATAAAGTCATCAGCGGCGAGCGGCATCTTGAAACCTCGCGGCTGAATGCCTAAACCGGCAGCTGCATATGTATAGCAATAGAAGTTGAATAGGGGGGATAGCGATGCCGTATTATACGTTAAGCGACAACACCCAGCTGCACTTTGAGGAGACGGGGTCCGGTACACCTGTCATTTTCTTGCACGGTGTATGGATGAGCAGCCGATTTTTTCAGAAACAGGTGCCTTATTTCAAAGATAAATATCGTACGATTTTGTTGGACTTTAGAGGCCATGGCCAGTCCGGTCACCCTCATCACGGACATACGATCGAAACGTACGCACGCGACCTTCATGAATTTATTTTAGGACGTGATTTAAAGGATGTTGTGTTAGTCGGCTGGTCAATGGGTGCTTTCGTTGTATGGGAGTATTTGAAGCAATTTGGTGATGATAACGTGAAGGGAAATGTGATTGTCGACGAGATGGCTTCTGATTTTAAATGGCCGGACTTCCCGATCGGCGCATTCGATTTTCCGACACTCATCCATTTCATGCGCGGTGTGCAGCACGATCGCAGAGCCACGCTGGAAGGGTTCGTCCCTCTCATGTTTAAAAAGGAGCTTTCTGATGAGGATAAGTCGTGGATCATGGAGGAAGTCACCCGCATGCCGGAATCGATCGCAAGCGCTATCTTGTTCGATCAGTCTGTTGTTGATTACAGAGAAGATTTTCCTGATATAAACAATCCAAGCTTGCTCTGCTTTGGCCGCGAGGAGAAACTCATTCCGGTTGCCGCGGGTGAGCACATCCGTGATTTATTGCCGAACGCCAGACTGGAAATCTTTGAAAACAGCTGCCACTGCCCGTTTTTAGAAGAAACCGATCTTTTTAATGAGAGAGTGGATCGATTTATACAATCCTTATAAGTATTGTGAACTGTTCCGAATTCAACGGAGCAGTTTTTTCTTTTTGGGAGGGGCATAGTCCGGTGCACAAGCTGTTAAAAGTGGCGCGCAAGTCCAGAGGCAACACTATAACCCGCCTGCAACCTGATTAAATCCGCGCGCATCAGCTTAACGGCGCGAAATAAGAGTCAACCGGCGCACAACACTCTGCAGCCGCGCTCAATATTAGAATGTGGCGAGGAAATCAAAAAGTTGGCGCGATAGGGGTAGGGAGAGGGCCTATAACTTGATTTAAATCTGTCAGCAAGTTCACTTGGCGCGAATGCATTAGAAACCCGCTCGCATCCAGTTGAAATTGGCGGGTATCTCTCCAAATAGCCTAATTATTAGCGCGCAATTTGAATCCTGTTAATGTGATCTTTTTTTCGTACCGGACCCCGACTAGTGTTCACGTTTGACAGACAAGCTACTAGCACATTATATTTAACCAAATGGTAAACTATCAAAATGAGCATTTGAATGATGTATTTTCAGTCCTGTCGGATCCGACGAGACGAGGAATTATAGAGCAGCTGTCAGAGGGGGAAAGGAGTGTCCAGGAGCTGGCACAGCCTTTTGACATGTCGCTTCCGGCTATTTCAAAGCATCTTAAGGTGCTAGAGAAAGCCGGATTGGTATCGCAGCGGAAAGAAGGGCGTTACCGTTATTATTCTATAAAACCGGATGCAATTGACGGGGCATGTGAATGGATGGACAGCCTGAAACAAGTGTGGGCAGTGCTGTTTTGCTGCCGTAAAAAAGGAGGGCCAAAGAATGGCGCTTAATGAAATCATACAAGTGCAAGGGCTCGTAAAGCGATACGGAGATTTCACGGCCGTAAAGGGAAGCGAGTTTCAGGTCTATGAAGGAGAGATTTTCGGCCTTCTCGGACCAAATGGAGCTGGCAAGACGACGACGCTCGAAATGCTTGTCGGCCTTCGTAAGCCGGATGGCGGGACGGCTCTAATTGGCGGCTATGATATCACTCGTGATATGGATAAAGTGAAAGAGGTCATCGGTGTTCAGCTACAGTCGACCACATTGTTTGAGCTCTTGAAAGTAGAAGAGATTCTTCATCTGTATGCCAGTTTTTATAAAAAAAATATATCGATACCGCAGCTGATTGATGACATGCTGCTCTCAGAAAAAAAGAATAGCCGAATAAAAGGTCTCTCAGGCGGACAGAAGCAGCGTCTCGCAATTGCGCTTGCTTTAGTACACGATCCGTCCGTCATTTTTCTCGACGAACCGACGACCGGCCTGGATCCGCAGGCGCGCCGCACGTTGTGGGATATTATCCTGAAGCTGAAGGAACGCGGTAAAACGATCGTCCTGACGACGCATTATATGGATGAAGCACACGTGCTCTGTGACCGGATCGCGATCATGGATCAAGGAGAGCTGATCGCACTCGATACGCCTGGTGAGCTCGTGAAGAACCTGCAGTCTGACAGTGCCGTAGAGTTTCGGTTTGAAGATGAAAATAGTGATGTAGAGCTGTCTGAGATTTCAGGGGTAAAACAGGTTGGCAGCCAGAAGGATGTCCACATTTTATACACAGATGATCTGCAAACCACACTGACGAGCCTCATACAGACCGCTTCAGAAAAACAGTTGAAACTGGGAGATTTGCAGACTCGAACGGCGACATTAGAAGACGTGTTCATACATATGACAGGAAGGAGGCTGCGAGAAGAATGAGAGCATACTGGCAGCTGACCTTATCACAAATCCGTATATTTCTTCGGAATCGGCAGGTGCTTTTCTGGACGCTGGCGTTTCCGATCTTCTTAATGATTATGCTCGGTTCGTTCTTAGGGAATGGAAATGGCATCTCTATAACAATAGGGCTTGTCGACCAGGATCAGTCTGATCAATCACAAAGCTTCATAGCAGAATTGAAGAAAAACGAAGCCATCTCAATTGAAAAGAGCAAAGAGAAAACCGCCTTGAAGCAGCTGAAAAAAGGAGACCTTCAGCTTGTCGTGATCATCCCAAAGGGGTACGGTACAACGGTTTCGGCAGAGCCGGGAGCTCAGCCGTTTCAGATGCCGGTCTATTATAACGAAACAAACTTTGCTGTCTCACAGGTTGGACTTCAGCTCGTCAACAGTGCAGTGGATGCTATTTCAAAAGAGAAGACGGGCTACAAGCCTGTTGTGGTGACCGATTCAAAAGGGGTCGAAGCACTCAACCTCCGTTACATCGACTTCCTCGTACCGGGAATTGTGGCGATGATGATCATGAGCAACAACATGAACGGTGTGGCTGGCCAGATCGCTTCATGGCGCGAGCGCGGCATCTTGCGCCGCATGCAGGGAACCACGCTGAAAGCCTCCACCTTTATCGCGGCCCAAATCACAGCACGCTTTTTATTAAACGGCTTGCAGGCACTAGTTGTACTCGGTGTGGCGTGGGCAGTGTTCGGAATTGAAGTACGAGGTTCCTGGTTTACACTTATTACATTTGTGGCGCTCGGTACGCTCGCCTTCATGGCAGTCGGCTTCATTATTGCCGGTATTGCAAAAACGCCAGAGAGTGCAGGACCGATTGCAGGATTCCTGTCATTTCCGATGCTGTTCTTAGGAGGTGTGTTCTTCCCGATCAAGAACATGCCAGAATTTCTGCAGCCAATCGTCCATGTTCTGCCGATCGCTCATTTGAGCCATGCACTGCGAGAAACGATGAATGTCGGTGCCACGTTTGCGAGTCTCGGTATGGAAGCACTCATACTAGGCGGCTGGCTGATCGGCGCGTTTATTGTGGCAAGCTACACGTTTAAATGGGAATAAAAACGACTGGGGGAAGAGAAATGAACGAACAGAATTACAAAAACCATGCAAGGATGCATCCGATCTATCATTTTGTATTGTCACTGCTCGTGCTGGGAGGCTTCATCACCGCTGTCACTAACGTGTTCCAGTCGGATCATACACTTGGGGCGGTAACGCTGCTTCTGCTGGCTTCAGCACTGCTCGTCACGTTTACGCTATTGCGCTTGTATCCGTTAAAAGCACAGGACCGGGCCATTCGGGCAGAAGAGAACCTCAGGCACTTTGTACTGACGGGGAAATTGCTAGATGATAGGCTTACACCGGGCCAAATCGTCGCGCTGCGTTTCGCGCCTGACGAAGAGTTTCCATCACTCGCTGAAAAAGCAGCAGCTGAGGGGTTGAAGCCGAAAGAGATCAAGCAGGCAGTCGTTAACTGGAGAGGCGATTATTATAGAATATAGAGTGAACTGCCGGGAATGAAAAAGATTCCTGGCTTTTTTAATGCGCAAGTTTACATATATTGTATAATAGTTTACAGAATGCAAGGTGAAAGGGGCTTATTCAATGGGCTTGTTAAATGAACGAGACTCAGTATTATTTAAAATGACTGTATATTTGCCATTCCCGCTTTTCTTAATTGGATGGCTGTTCTATTACTCTTCAAAAAATAAACTAGTAGAATACGCAAAAGACATAGATATCCATTTGGCACAGATTTTTACTGACTTATTGAATGGCAGTGAAATTATCGTATGGCTTACAATGGCTTATTTTGCCATTATGTATATAACGCGATCGAGATTAATGCTATTTTATAGTCCGGTTATATTTGTACTCTTGCTTTTCTTGCAAACCATATTCCCCAATTTTTTGCTTTTTTGCACCATATACGGTTCTTTTGACAGCTTCTTTACGTTCATAGGCGGCTCAGCTCTAACCTTGGCACCAGCGGTTTTTATCGTCTTATATCATATAAATTCACATATGTTTTTTGTTTATTCTTCCCTAGTGACGGGTCTGATCGTTTTTATCATGCCATTAATCTTAAGGGATGATTTAGCTGTGCAATTGCCTGGATACAAGCCTTATGTAAGTTTGTTGGCTGCAACTGTAATCTTTTATTTTGTAGGTCCAATCGCTGTATTACTTCTTAATGAGTATCGAACCGTGAGAAGCAAGGTAAATCGAAACGAGTTTATTGACGACAGTGAAATCAATGAACTAAGAAATAACTGATGGTTAAATAATGGTGTAAAGAACACAGTCCGCAGTGGTTGTGTTCTTTATTTTTATTTAGGGAAGAAAACCGGTTCAAGAAATTCATTATTTTGCTTGGAATAGAGAATAGGAACGTCAAATTATATTCTCCAAGGAAATATTTCACTTCTGCAATACTAAATGCATAGTAAAAAATATGCTTAGTTTGATGTAGAGAGTTTTATTAATAGTAGGAAAGACTCGGTAAATAGGAATCGGAAATTTGTGATTTCGTGTTTGTTATTGAAGGGTAGTGGGAATTTGTGATAGTAATTGAAGAGGGAATACAATCACTCTTTAATAATAAATTATAGCTCTAAAAATATAGAAAGCAAGAAAAGAGGTCAAGTCCAATGAAGATCATAATAACTTTAGCAGTTGTATTGTTACTTATATTAGGGGGATGCGGTATGGCGAAAGAACAGGAAACAAATGGTGCAGGGGAAAAAGAATCAAAATTGCCTGAAACAAAAGCATTTCAAGATGAATACACAAGAGATTTTATAAAATCCACCAAAGAAACGGAGGAAGGCTTTTATACATACGAGTCTAAAACAGGTGGATATTCTATGTTATTTCCAGTAAACGCAGAACTCGATGAAATGTTTTATGAAAGAGTAAAAGAATCATTTGAGAGTATAGATTTTGGGGAAAACACTGCAGGTAACTTTACATATGATGTTACTTTATTTTACGAAAATAAACCTTCTATGACTGACTTAGAAGTAAATTTATCAGTACTTTCTGATATGCAAGGCTATACGGGAAATTACAAGGAAACGAACGGTAACGAAACGTTGATTAAATATGCATCAGAAATTCACGAAATCTCAAAAGGAGATAATGCATATTTCACTTTTGGGTTTATACACTCTGAGAAAAACAAAGAAAAAGGTATAAGTATGGTTTATACCGCAACATGCACTAATGAAAAGCAAAAATGTGAGATAGACAAGGTAAAAGAAGAGAATAAAGCAATAAGGCTTATGAAGTCTATTGAATTTAAAAATTAAGGTTCATGTTCGACCAATATTGGAAAAACGTTAAGAGCATTTTAAAATAGTCGAAAGTCATATGTCTAAATATTGATTTGAAAAATAGACCTAAGCAAACACACAATACCTAGCAACCTATAATAGTAGTAAGAAAGAGGCAAAGTCCAATGAAGATCATAATGACTTTAGCAGTTGTATTCGTACTTATATTAGGGGGATGCGGCATGTCATATGAGCATGGAACAAAAGCATTTCAAGACGAATACACAAGAGATTTTATGAAATCCACCAAAGAAACGGAGGAAGGCTTTTATACATACGAGTCTAAAACAGGTGGATATTCTATGTTATTTCCAGTTAACGCAAAACTCGATGATATGCTTTATGTTAAAGAAAAAGATTATTTTGAACGTATAAACTTCGGTGAGAATACCGCAGAAAATTTTTCATACTATGTTAGGTTAACTTACCAAAATAAGCCCTCTATGAATGACTTGGAGGTGCAATTATCGATACTTTCTGATGAACAAGACTATAAGGGGCGCTATAAAGAAACGAACGGTAGGAAAACATTGATTAAATATGCATCAGAAATTTTTAAAACTTCAAATGGAGATGTGGCTTACTTTACTTTTGGATTTATACAATCAGGAAAAAACAATGAACAAGGTATAAAAATGGTTTATACCGCAACATGTCCAAATGAAAAGCAAAAATGTGAGATAAATCAATTAGAAGAAGAAAAGGCTATAAGACTCATGAAATCTATTAAATTTAATTAATTGACAGGGAGGTGTCCTTTAAGTGAGCTCTAACATATTGAATACCAATGTAATAAGAACAAGAATTGCTGAATTAGAATACAAGAATATTACCGCAGATCAAATCCGAAAAATATATATAGAAGAAACAGGAAAGGCACCTCCCGAGAAGATTACGGTTAATAAGACTCTGGTTTTGTTGTGACCGTGACGTTGCTTTGTTTTATTATGCAGAAAAACTGGTCTGTCTCGAAGATTATCTAAATTAAATTATTGTAATGGATCTGCTTCATACGAAAAAAGTTTAGTTTCTAAAATAATAATAAAGTGTAGTAAAAAATGTACTTTGTTTTTACGTTCTTGGAATATTAGTAGTAAAAAAGAAATGGTATATAGGAATTAAAAAAATGTAATTTCGTGTTTGATATTGAAGAATCGTGGGAATTTGTGGTAGTAATTGAAGGGGCAATACATCACCCTTTAATATTAAAATAACATTTAATGGCTCTACAAATTTAGAAAGCAAGAGAAGAGGTCAAGTCCAATGAAGATCATAATGACTTTAGCAGTTGTATTCGGACTTATACTAGGGGGATGCGGTATGGCAAATGAGCAGGGAGCAAATAGTACAGATGAAAAATCTAAAATGCCTGTTACGAAAGCATTTCAAGATGAATACACAAGATATTTTATGAAATCCACCAAAGAAACGGAAGAAGGCTTTTATACATACGAGTCTAAAACAGGTGGATATTCTATGTTATTTCCAGTTAACGCAAATCTCGATGAAATGTTTTATGAAAGAGTAAAAGAATCATTTGAAAGAATAAACTTTGGGGAAAACACTGAAGATAATTTCACATATTTCGTCAGGTTGTTTTACGAAAATAAACCTTCTATGACTGATCTGGAATTGAATTTATCGGTACTTTCTGATGAACAAAAATATAAGGGAACCTATAAGGAAACTAGGGGTAAAGACACATTGATTAAATATGCAACAAGAATTTTAAAGGCCTCAGAAAAAGATAATGCGTATATAACTTTTGGGTTTATACACTCTGAAAAAAACAAAGAAAAAGGTATAAGTATGGTTTATGTCGCATCATGCCCTAATGAGAAGCAGAAATGTGAGATTGACCAAGTAAAAGAGGAAAATAAAGCAATAAAACTTATGAAATCTATTGAATTTACTAAGTGACAGGGAGGTGCTTTTAAGTGAACTCCAATATATTAAACACAAATGTGATAAGAACAAGAATAGCCGAATTAGAATATAAGAATATTACCGTGGATCAAATCCGTAAAATATATATTGAAGAAACAGGAAAGGCACCTCCCGGAAAAATTACAGTTTATAAATCAGATGATTATCCAGTTTCTGGAAAAGACTCTGGTTTTGATGGAACCGTTATTCACTTTTATGATGAAGCTACTAACATTAATACTGCTTATACGATAACGAGAGGCAGTGAAAATAAAGAGAAGGGAAGCAGTATTGCATTAGATTGGCTATACAATGGCATGGGTATTTTTGTTGGTCATAACGAAAGTCAATATAGAGATGCAAAAAAATTTGATAAATCAGTAACAGAAAAAATTAAACAGCAGACCGGCGATAACATACAATTAAGTAAGTATGGGATAGGACATTCTTTAGGCGGGAACTTAATTCAAATGCTGCAGCTGTTAAATGGAGGGTTTGAAGAAGTTTATGCCATTAACGATGCACCACCATCAGCTTATCAATTGGCTGCCTTAGATGTTGATTATTGGTATTTACTAGCGAAAAAGTTTAATTTAAACTCAAGTGATTTTAACCAAATATACTCTATCCCACCATCCAAGCTCAAGGAATTCACCGAACAATACTACAAAGAAAAAGGAAAGAACATCCACCACCTTACCGCTTATGAAGACATGCTGTATGCAGCGTCCATTATTCGTGGATTCATCGATTTGGGAGAGAGGGAGTTTGTGGATACCGACCCTGAGTTTGATGGCATCCGCACGATGATTGATGACGTATCAGATGAAGATTTGCAAAAGCTGCAGGTTTTTTTAGCCAAGTATGCGCCTGCTTATGAAAAAAATGGATTCGATGGACTACTTGCTAAAATGCTGGGGATCACTGTAAATCAGTTGGGAGACTTAAGAGAAGCATTTGGAGAAATGAAGGATGCCGATGATTCTTTGGAGCATTTTTTAGCTGCCAAGAAATTAATTCCTTTATGTTTAACCGTGAGCCCTGATGTGATTAAGCAGTTGTATAAAGAAAAAGGGAACGTTCTTACCTTAATGAAGGTGGCCTGGAACATTCATGGCGAGGATTTAAATGAGATAGATGCTCATTTAGACGGCATGATAGAAGACATTAAAACTATAAGAGAAACGATTGGGCAACTGAGTGAATTAAATATCTTTAAGGTATCATTTAATCCGTTGAATTACCTTGAAGATCTAGCGTCTATTAAACAAGCGTTTAACACAATAAAAAAATGCTTAACATCTTTGTTTGACAGGTTTGATGAAATAAAAGAAACCGTAAAAAACATTAAACCGAAATACGATAAAAGCGTTCACGCTCATGGAGCTGGAACAGTGGCAAACGCATTAGCAAAGGAAAAAGGCCTACGGTATGTCAAGGGTGAAATGATATTAACCAAATCAGGCGGAAACGGTAAACCAATTGAAGTGAACCTTTCTTCCGCTGTTACGATCTATCAAACGGGAATCGATAAATACCGGGAGATGGAGGAAAACGCCAGCCAGCTTCGTACCGCCTATGATTTTGAATATGTATATGACTTTGATCAGAGAAAAAGCAAGTTAATGCAAAAGATTCACGACATGGAAGCAAGCCCTTCATCTTATGAATACTTGCTTGAAAATGAAAACTATACGGTGACCAGCATTTCGGTAGAAGAAGAGCTTCCCGGTTTAAACTCGGCTTTTCATGAAACGTTTGAAGAGATGTTTGCTTCTTATGAAGTTGAGTTGGAAAAAGGAAAAGCACTTCTGCAGCGTATGAAAACATCAATAACAGACCTTTTTCAGGAAGATAAACGAATAGCAGCGATATTTGAGCTGAGGTAAGGTGATAGGGTATGGGGCAAAAAAAAATATGGCATGATTTTGAGCCGCATCAAAGTTTGCATCATAAGTTTCATATCTTCAGAACACGTTTAGAAGACATTGCTGCCTTAAGTCAAGAGTTAACCAGCAATGTGCAGCAGGAATTAGGAAAAAGCAAAGGAAACATCGTGGAAGAAATCAACAGTGCACTTCTGGAGAGGCAAAAAAATGTCCAGTCGTTCGCTTTACATCATATAGAAGCCATGAATCATATGGCACAGATATACACGAATCACATCAACAAAATAAACACCCAGCAGGTAAAGATTTACTATGAGGAAAAAGAATTAAGCAAAAAGTAACAAGAAATTACAAAAAATAGGTTTCGGTATTTCCAATATAGGGCAAATATAGGTTGTGATCACCTAGCTGCCTTATTAATTGCAGAACAACCGGTCATTTTGATCGTTGTTTAAATAAATATTTAAAACATGAGGAGAGATGAAAATGTCAGGAATTATTCGCGTTACCCCTGCAGAACTAGTCGATATGTCAGGCCGTTATTCTAACGAAAGCAGCCAGGTTGGAGAGCAGATTTCCCGCCTTAATAGCATGATCAGCCAATTAGAAGGCATGTGGGAAGGTGAAGCAAGCCGCGCATTCAGCCAGCAGTATGAGGCACTTAAGCCTTCTTTCCAGCAAATGCAGCAGCTGCTTGAAGACATCTCTACACAGCTTAACAACACTTCTAAAGCACTTGAAGACGCTGACAACCAAATCGCGAGCCAAATCAGAGGCTAAGCTTCAATTAACAACCTATTGAAAGACAAAAAGGAGCGCCGACACTGATTCTAGCAGTGGCGCTCCTTCCTTTTGGGGTGAGAGATATGTATATAGAGGTTACCGTTGATCTAAAGCATTATACAGGTGAAACCTTTGACCTGCGTCTGTCCAATTTTAACAGCGTAAAAAAGGTTGTGGATATTATCTGGCAGGCAAAGTCCATCTCTGTTCCGCCGAGAGATGGTTATTGGGTGCGAATTCCCAATAAGAGTGTCGTATTATCAGGCAATGAGAAACTGTCCGAGAACGGAATTACAACCGGCGACCGGTTTGAAGTTCTATGAAGGGAGTCTAAACATAAATGGCAGAAATAAAACAGTCCTATCTGGAGCAGGAATTAGAGGCCCGTATTCATAGAGAACAGGATGCGACAGCTTTTGTTTTTCAGAAAGAAAAGATTAAGCTCGACAACCAAGCAGAAATTGAACTTCTTAAGGGGCTTGATCATGGTATTCAAAGAGATATTACCCTGAACGAAGATGAACTAATCATCACGGCAACACCTGATGCTCGTTTTCATACGTTTCGTGCTTTAAAGGAAAAAGATGGGCGCAGCAGATTGTTATTTGCTCATCAGCTTGTTAAAAAAGTGAAAGAGCACTCCTTATCCAGGCTGCACATCGTTGTCAGCCCAGAGAATATACTATTCGATGAAAGTTTAACCCCAAGCTTTTTACATTACGGTGTAAAGGAAAGCATCCCTCCTTATGAAAAAGACAGCGAGAAGCTTTGGCAGCAGCTTAAGGCAGCCTCAGCTTTAGCAATAGATGGCAAGTATACGTTTCAAGAGTATTTGAAGTTCCACGAAACATTGGATCTAACTCCGCAAGCAAAAGAAATCATGGAAGCGCAAAATGAAGACAGCCTCCTGGCATGGATTGAACAGCAAATCAAGAACCTGGATGAAAAGGATAAATCGTTTGTCACTATACCGCAAAACAAATGGAAAGTGACGCGTTATGTCGCAATAGGGCTGCTTGCTGGTTTCCTGCCGGCATTGCTGTATACGCTGTATTCTTTATTCTTTCTTGAACCGAAGCAGGACGCCTTTGTCGCGAGTAATGAGCATTTCCTTGGCAGCGAGTACAGCGAGGTCGTGGAGACGCTGGCCGATTATGAAGCGGATGAAATGCCGGAGGTCGTTCAATATGAGCTTGCATCATCCTACATAAAGAACGCTAAGCTGACAGAAGAGCAAAAAGAGCAAGTATCGAACACCGTTACCCTTCAGACCGATCCTCAGTATTTCGCCTATTGGATTCATATTGGCAGAGGGGAAGGGAAGAAGGCACTCGACATCGCACGTGCGCTCGAAGACCGTGACCTTATTGTATATGGACTCCTTGAGTACCGTAACGAAATCAAAGCCAATGAAGATTTGTCGAGTGAGGAAAAGCAGAAGCTGCTAAAAGAAGTACAAGCGGAAATCGATGAATATGAACAAGAACAAAAGGCGCTGATTGAAGAGGAAGAACGAAAAGAGGAAGAATTGCGCCAAGCGGAGCAGCAGCTGGAAGAACAGAAAAAGCTAGAGGAAGAACAAAAGGCGCAAGAAGCCAAAAAAGCGCAGGAAGCAGCAGCTGAAAAAGACAAAGCCAAACCGGCAGCTCCAGCCGCTGGAAATGAATAGGGAGGGGCCGAGATGAACACGATTTGGGTGTTTCACCATGAAACGTATCAGCAGGTGCCGCTCCAAACGGATACCTTCCGCCCCGTCACTATCGGGGGGGAGCTGCAGCAGACGGTTACCGTAAGGGCATTTCCTTTCAATGACGGCCCATTGACGATTCAAAAAAGTACGGAAGAACATAAGCTGGATGTTTTCCAAAGCAATAGAATCATAGGTACGGTCTCTGCTGACCAGCCTTTTATTCTAAAAGACGGTGAGGAACGTTTGGCTATTTACGTGACCAAGGAACTGAGCGTCCAAGGAACGTACTTTACAGGGCTGCATAAAGAATTGGTCTTTTCATCAGATGAGCATGCACATGTCAGCAGTGCCACTTGGGGTGCTGGAGGATTTTCGTTCACGAAAGCGGGAAGCCGCTGGATGATTGCTCCTGGCAACGAGAACGTTTATCTGAACGGACGAAAAATAAAGAAGCAGACGGGCCTGGAAATCGGGGACATTTTGTTCGTACCGTTCATGGTGATAAGAATTCTAGAAAACGACCTTCTTCATATTGCGAGTCTGGAAGAATACAAGACTATGCTGCACAGAAGCGAGAGGCCGCAGTCGGAGATGAGCAAGAAATACCCGGTCTACAGACGAACGCCACGCATGATATACGAGCTGCCTAAGGATAAGGTGTCGATGTCGTTTCCCTCACAGGAAGGGGAGGAGCCCAACCGCGGGCTATGGCTTATCATCATGCCGCCTGTGCTCATGATTCTAGTGATGGGGATTGTGGCACTCGTCCAGCCGCGCGGCATTTTCATTATCGTATCCATGGTGATGTTTGCAACAACCCTTGTTACGTCATCTGTCCAGTTCTTTAAAGAACGAGGAAACTTTAAGCGCCGCCAAGAGCGCCGCCGCAAAGTGTACACCATCTATTTAGAAAACAAGCGTAAAGAGCTACAGGAACTCGCAGATAAACAGAAGATGGTGTTAGATTACCATTTTCCATCGTTTGAGAGAATGAAATATTTAACACAGGAAATATCCGACCGCATCTGGGAGCGCTCTCCTGAGAGCCATGATTTTCTTCAGTTAAGGATCGGTACCGGCACCCTTCCATCAAGCTATTCCATTAACCTGAACGCAGGCGATATGGCGAACCGAGAGATTGATGATCTGCTTGAGCAGTCGCAGAGGATGGAAAAGGTGTATCGAGAGGTAGAGAATGTCCCGGTAACCGTCAGTCTTTCAAAAGGGGCGATGGGGCTAGTCGGTAAAGAGAATATCGTAAAGAACGAGATTCATCAGATTATCGGCCAGCTCGCATTTTTCCATAGCTACCATGATGTCCGGTTTGTTTTTATTTTCGATGAGAATGACTACAAGCAATGGGAGTGGGCGAAATGGCTGCCTCACTTCCAGCTGCCGAACAGCTTCGCCAAAGGCATGATCTACAACGAAAAAAGCCGTGACCAGCTGCTTTCATCGTTTTACGAGATGCTGCGTGAACGCGACATGGAGGAAGACAAGGAAAAGCTGCGCTTCTCTCCTCACATCGTATTTATCGTGATGGATCAAGAGCTGATCGCTGAACACGTCATTTTGGAATATTTGGAGGGCGAGTACTCTCACCTTGGTATTTCCGTAATATTTGCAGCAGAGACGAAAGAGAGCCTATCAGAGAACGTTCACACGCTTGTCCGCTACATTAATGACAGCGAAGGCGACATTCTCATCCAAGAGAAAAAGGCGGTTCAGATTCCATTTGCGCTCGATGCGCACAGCTTAGAGAGCAATGAGAATTATGCCCGCATGCTAAGAACGCTTGACCATCAAGTCGGGATGACCAACTCGATCCCGAACAGTGTATCGTTCTTGGGCATGTTAAAGGCGAAGGAAGTGGACGAGCTTCCAATTGAGCAAAACTGGCTTACCCGCCAGTCTTCTAAATCGCTTGCTGTTCCTGTCGGGTTAAAGGGAAAAGAGGATATCGTGGAGCTGAACCTTCATGAGAAGGCACATGGACCGCATGGTCTGCTGGCGGGTACGACAGGTTCGGGTAAATCGGAGTTCCTTCAGACGTATATCCTGTCACTGGCTGTGCATTTCCATCCACATGAAGTGGCGTTCCTTTTAATTGATTATAAAGGTGGAGGCATGGCTCAGCCTTTTAAAAACATGCCGCACTTGCTCGGTACGATCACGAACATTGAAGGCAGCAAAAACTTTAGCAGCCGCGCGCTCGCATCTATTAAAAGCGAGCTGAAAAGAAGGCAGCGGCTTTTTGACCAATACGAAGTGAACCATATCAATGACTATACTTCACTTTATAAGCGCGGCACGGCATCTGATCCGCTCCCGCACCTTTTTCTGATTTCGGATGAATTTGCCGAATTAAAAGCTGAGGAACCGGAATTCATCCGTGAGCTCGTCAGTGCGGCACGTATCGGCCGAAGCCTTGGTGTCCACCTGATACTAGCCACACAAAAGCCTGGAGGCGTCATCGATGACCAGATCTGGAGCAACGCACGCTTTAAGGTGGCACTAAAGGTACAGGACGCGGCGGACAGCCGGGAAATTTTAAAAAATGCGGATGCGTCCTCCATTACCGTGACGGGCCGAGGGTATTTGCAGGTCGGCAATAACGAAGTATACGAGCTGTTTCAGTCGGCTTGGAGCGGAGCGCCGTATCAAGCGGAAACGTTTGAAGCGGAGGATGAGGTGGCCCTCGTCACGGATTACGGACTCATCCCGCTTTCTGATGTAACTGCAGTTGACGGAGACAAAAAGGAAACAGAATCCGAGATTGACATCGTCGTAGATCGAATCGAAGAGCTGCAGCAGAAGATGGGCATCCGCAAGCTGAACAGTCCATGGCTACCGCCGCTTGACTCACGTCTTGTTAAGTCATCAACCGAGGATGAGAGCGCTCATGAAATCTACTTAGGGATGATCGACGAACCGGAAAAGCAAAGCCAGTCGCCATATGTGTACGAGCTGATGGATGATGGGAACATTGGAATCTTTGGTTCATCCGGCTACGGAAAGTCACATACCGTTCTTCGAATCCTGCTCAGCATGGCAGAAAAGCTGAGCCCAGAGGAGCTTCACTATTATTTGTTTGATTTTGGAAACGGAACATTGCTGCCCCTTAAGCAGCTGCCTCACACGGCTGATTATTTCTTGATGGACGAAGAGCATAAGATTGAGAAGTTCCTTCGATTATTAAAAGATGAGATTGCCCGCCGCAAACTGCTCTTTCAGCAAAAAGAAGTGAGCAGCATTAAAATGTACAACGCGGTCAGTGAAGAAAAACTGCCGCTGCAGTTCATCACCATCGATAACTTTGATCTCGTGAAAGAAGAGCTGCAGGATATTGAAATGCAGATGACACAGTTTGCACGTGACGGCCAGTCACTCGGCATTTATATGATATTTACTGCGACGAGAATCAACTCTGTGAGGCAGTCGCTCATGAATAACCTCAAGACGAAAATCGTCCATTATTTAATGGATTCCACCGAGTCGTACATGATTCTTGGCAGAGTGCCGTTTTCACCAGAACCGATTCCGGGCCGGGCGATCATCAAGAGTGAGGAAGCTTATTTTTCTCAAGTATTTATGCCGGCCGATGGGGCAGATGATTACGAGCTGCTCGAAAACATGAAGAGTCAAATTCAGCGCTTGAAAGAAAAGTATAAGGACACAGCCGGTCCTAAAGCGGTGCCGATGCTGCCTAACGAACTGACGATGATCAGCTTTACGCAATATTCAGAAGGCATGCAGGAGCAAGGCATATTGCCGATTGGTCTTGATGAAGAGCTCGTCCAGCCGGTGTATGTGGACTTTGTCCGCAACAAGCATTGCTTGATTGTCGGCCAGGCACAAAAAGGCAAGACAAACGCGCTTAAGGTCATGCTGAACACGATTCTGTTACAGGATACAAAGCATATCGGGATGTTCGATGCGATTGACCGCGGCCTTTCCAGCTATGCGACAGAAGAGAAAGTGAGCTATCTGGAAACAAAGGAAAATATCGCAGCATGGCTTGATGGAGTAGAAGAACTGTTTAAGGAACGTGAGAAAGAATATGTAGAAAGCATTCAAAAAGGAACGCTTCATGAGCTTTCATACAGCCAGGTATATTTCATCATTGACGGCTATTCACGGTTTACACAGACGACTGACAGCATGATGCAGGACCGCCTCTCACGCTTTATGAAGAACTACAGCCATCTTGGTTTTAACGTGATCGTGTCTGGAAACAACAATGAAATTACAAAAGGCTTCGATGCGTTCACGACCGAGATCAAGCAAATCAGACAGGCTCTCGTTTTGATGAAGAAATCAGAACAGACACTCTTTACACTTCCCTATAACAGGAAGGAAGAAGACGTCCACGCAGGGTTCGGCTATTACGTGGAAAATGGCAAAGAAACGAAAATTCAAATTCCACTATGTGTCATTGAAAGGAAGATCTACACATGACGGGTCAATGGAAATATACGATAAAAATGGTTCTGGCCGCGGCCGTCATCCTCGTGTTTCCTCATCTGTTTATCCAGTTTGTCGGGGATAATCCGATGGAGGTTAAAGAAACGGCGACTCGTTCTATTGCGATCGTTAACGAGGATGCTGGTGCGCCTGAGGCAGAGAACTTGAAGCTCAGCGAAAAGGTGCCGGCTATTCTGGAAGAAAAATCGGATTATAAATGGACCGTGCTCGGCCGGAGTGCGGCAGAAAACGGATTGAAAAACAATGAGTATGATGCGGTTGTCTTCATTCCGTCTGATTTCACAAACAATCTTTTAACATACGACGATCAGCAGCCGGCAAAGGCGGACTTTCAATATAAAGTTCAAAGCCAGCTGAACGCGGTGAACAAAGAGAAATTGCTGCGTGAGCTTGATTATGCGGCTAACCGTGTGAACACGAAAATGAGCTCGCTTTACTGGAATTATGTTTCAGAAGATATGGACGATGTGCGTAAGGAATTTGACCGTATTCTGGAAAAGGAAATCGCTTTTCAAACGGTAATGGTCAATTTCTATAAGCCAAGTTCTAAAAATCTAGCTGGAGAGCTGGAGCGCCAAAAGGGGCTGCTTGAGGATTTAAAAGCAAGCATGCAGCAGGGTGTAGAAACGTCGCCTGAGCGTGCCGGCACGGTAGAAGAGTTTGAGCAAAACCTCGCTTCATTCGTAAACTATGTTGACGCTTATAAAGAGTATCAAAACGGCCAGCAGGAGCTGTTGGGCGTTGCTCAGGAGGAAAGCATGCTTGCTATTGAGGCAGGCACTCAAAGCCTTGCTCTTCAGCAAGAAGAACTAAGGCAGGTGTTTAACGAGCAAGGTGCCATGTTCAGCGGGGCGATGACAGGCGTAGAGGAGCAATTAAATAAGAATGCAGAGGCAGTGGGAGTCCTTCTGGAAAAGCGGTATAACAACGCCGAGCGGCAGATGGCGGAAATGAAGGACGTGCACGGAAGCTTCTTGGACGAATACAAACTAGCATCAATGACGCTTTTGGAAAACGATTTAATTTCGGCTCGAGAAAAGATCACAGATAGCGGTCAAGGTGGACAGCCAGTAGAGGAGACACCAAAGGACCCAGAACAAGCCAATTTAACATCAGAACTAGCGAAGCTTGAGCTTATGAGAACAGAACTGGCTAAAGTATTAACGTCAGCCAAAGCCGTTCCTGATCCGAAATCAGCAGAGCTTATCAGTTCGATCAGCTACTTAGAGAAACTGGATAAAGAAATTCAGGACCTATCAGGTGAGATAGGTGTTAAAGGGAAATCGTGGAAGGACGTAACGATAGAGTATAACAACCTATTATCGAAGTATTCTGCTCTTTCAACAAACGTTGTCAATAATAATGGGGCAAGCCATCAGATTAGAAATCTTATCTTGAAGAAGGAACAAGAGCTGCTTTTGTCTCCACAGCTGCCAGAGGATAGAAAGCTGCGTCTGATTCAAGCGTTCAGCACGCCGCTGAAAAACGGCTCGGTTGATTCGATGATTTCGTATTATGGCTTCTTGGCTGAATATGAAGTGGCAGCGAATCGATTGAATCAAGCAGATGCTGCTAAAGACTCGGTTCTCAATAATGAGAATTTAGTAAAGAAGGTTTCAGGCGTATTACGAGCAGATGAAGAAGAGCAAGCATTGTGGGAATCGCTGCAATTCAGCCTTCCTCAAACGCAAGAAGTCATGGTAGATATGGAACGAAACTTTGACCTGTTCACTATAGACTACAATTTAACGCTAGATGAACAGCAGGCGGCTATTATCAATGACGTCTCTGTAATGGAAGAGAGTGCAAACAAGGTGCTTTCTCAGCTTCAGGAAATGCAGTCTGGCATCGGTGAGGTTGCACCTTCACAGGATATGGATGGAACATCTGTACTGACGCAGCAGCAAAGCATCGGACAGGAAATGATCTATATCAACGAACTGATGAAGACGCTAGGTGAAAGACAGAATTATGTAGTGAATTATACAGGTGAGCTTCAGAAAAAAGTAACGACCGTTCAAAGTGATGCAGATGTTCTGAACGAGAAATGGGCGACAAATGTAGCCTCTACTAAACTCGTTCGAGATGATGTGTTTAACGTACTAGGAAACACGAAGGTCGATGGACAGAACAATGGGTATGTCTATGATTATTTAGCCAATCCGCTTCAAATCAGCGGAGATACGCCGGCTGAAAAAGAGAAAACCGTTCCTCCTGTCGTTATCCTCGTCATTGTCTTAATCAGCGCATTGCTGATCGGGTTCTTCACCCACTATTTCAGCAGCTTGCCGATGCTTGTCAAGGGTGCACTGTTCGTGTTGTTAAACTTGATTGTTGGGCTGGTCATCTCCTTGTTCGGTCTTGAAATTTACTCTCTGTCCGAAAGCAAGGCGATCCAATGGTCGATTTATACGATCCTGCTATTAACAGCCGCATCAGCGCTCGTAAAGACGGCCTTTTATTTCGGCAACGCAGCAGGCTGGCTGGCAAGTGTCGGATTGATCTTGTTCTTTGTCAGTCCGCTGTTGGCTTTAGCGGCACCGAACTTCTTATACGAAGATCCAATGTCCGCGGTCTACATGTCCATTCAATATGAAACGGACAACCAGTTTGCTCAAGGATCATTCGTGTTAATCGGCATTATTGCCTTGCTGACTATTATTCCGTTTGCGGCTGAAGCATTCACCAAGTCAAAAAAGCCGGCGGATACCGACCAGGCATATGAAGCCTATTAAATTTTTACACACCGTTCTTGCATTTGTCTTGCTGTTCACCATGTTGACCAGCAAGACAGCCTATGCTCAGCAGAATATTGATAATCTTTCACCAAACATTTATGAGGAAAAAGAAAGAGATAACGACACGGATTTTTTCAATGAAGAGCCGTTGAACGAACAGAAAACACCTATTCCTGAAGAGCAAAAGAGCTTAACATTTAAAATGAAGCCTGATGAAAAATGGGAGAACGTGAAGAACAATCTGTTTGCAGAAGGCGAGCGTGAAAAAAATTCGGTCGCAGCGAAAGCTAAGCAGCTGCAGCTGTTTACAGGTAAAACGCCATCACGGTTTTTAACCAATGACGAGCAGACAAACGATACAGGCCGGTCAGCGCTGGCGGTCGTTTATATGATCGTCATCGCACTTGGCGTGCTTGGCATCCTGCTGCTTGTGCTGACAGGCATGAAAAAAAGAAAAGAAGAATTTCACTAAAGCCATCCCGGAAGGCAATCAAATCGCCTTCCGGGATGGCTTTAGTCATTTTAAATGATTTCTTTGTTCAATTTCTTCAAAATGTCTTTAAACCGCGTTATCCCTTCTTTTATTTTTTGTTCGTTCATGAATGAATAGCTGAGCCGCACCCAGTGCTCTTGTTTCTTCAGCGGATCGCAAATTGTGCCAGGTACGAAAGAAAGAGAGTGGGTAAGACATTCGGCGAGCAAACGGTCCATGTTAATGGCATCTGGAACACGCACCCAAAGGTTTAAGCCGCCACTCGGGCTTTCCCAAGTCAATTGTTGATCGGCAAGTGATGTTTCCATGACTTCCTTTCTGATTTCAAGAGCGGTGCGAAGCTTTTCAATATGTTGCTGCAGGCGGTCCGAACGAAAATAGTGAAGAAACAGCTTTTGGTTCAATAACGGCGTTCCATTATCCATTAGCGATTTGGCAGCCAGCAGCTGCTGCATAAGAGGCTCACGGCAGACAACGGCAGCGATGCGGAGGCCTGGAGCAATGTACTTACTAAAGCTTCTTACATATATGCAATGGCCATGCACGTCATAAGATGATAGAGGAAGCGGAGGTTTATCAGCAAAGTAGATGTCCCGAAACGCGTCATCTTCTAAAAGAAACACTTGATACTTCTCGGCAAGATCCACAAGCTGCTTACGCTGTTCTAGCGGCACCGTATAGCCTGTCGGATTTTGAAACGTCGGATTGCTGTAAAAAAGGCGCGGCCTATATTCTTTCATCAGCTTTTCGATTTGTACGAGATTATACCCTTCCGCTGTAAGATCTGCCGTGAGCAAGCGGGCGCCAATATTGTGAAATACATCAATTGCTGCGCTGTAGGTCGGCCGTTCAATCAGAACGGTATCGCCCCTTCTGACGAGAACACGTGCGATTAAATCAATTGCTTGCTGTGAACCGGATGCAATGAGGATTTCCTCAGGTGAAGCGAGCTGCTTCTGGTTTTGGTAAAAGTAGTGAGATAAATAGTCTCGCAGCTCAGAGTCACCCTGCACGGCAGCATACGTGCTGAATACTTTGGGGTAAAGATCGAGAACGTGTTTGGCAGAGGAAGAGGTATACTGATTCGGCAGCAGGTCCGGATCAATAACAGCCTGTGAAAATTGATAATCCGCATGAATGCGATGGATTTCAGACAAATGACTTTTATGAACATAAGAGGAAACAACCGGGTAATCCAGTCCAACGAGCGGGGAAGCATCTTCCTTCACATAATAACCCGATTTATCCACCACAGTAACGCTTCCTCTATGTTTAAGCTGCTGATAAGCCTTAAAGACGGTCAGCCGGTGGACACCAAGCTCAAGAGCGAGTGAGCGGACAGAAGGGAGCTTGTCGCCCGGCTTGAGTTCACCGCGTTCAATGCGGTTCGTAATCGTCTGGCCTATTTGCCGAAATAAGTGGTCCTTCATAGTCGTTTCACTCCTTTTCTCTAGTTTACTAGAAAGTAGATCAATCTGTTCTGTCGTGTAGAAACTGTTCTGTTCTCTGAATTATATGATAGGTTGAAAAAGGGAGTGGATAAATATGGTTATGTTCAATTATATCGTGATGTGTTTCGTGTTTGGGACCACGTTTCTCGCCATAAAGATCGGGATGGATGCGGGGGCTCCCCCCTTTTTTTCAGCAGGAAGCCGATTCTTTCTTGCAGGATTGATCTTATTCCTTATCATGAAGTGGCGGGGGAAAGCGAAGTGGCGCATCCTTTTGCGTAAAGAAATGCTGTTGAGCGGGTTTGCCTTGACGTTCGGCACTTTCTCCACCCTATATTGGGCAGAGCAGTATGTATCGTCAGGCATGGCTGGTATTCTATCGGCAACAGGACCATTAATGATCATGCTCTGGCAGGTCATGCTTTTCCGCCAGAAGGTGCCATTTGTTTCAGCGATTGGCGGAGTCATTGGCTTTGCTGGAGTCGTTGTTCTCTTTATGCCTGCCCTTTACACGGAAGTGAGCGGGCTTTGGCTGGCAGGCTGTTTGCTTATCTTAGCGGGTGAAATGTCGTATTCAGGTGGAGCGCTCTATTCAAAGCATGTTATTCAGCACTTTTCAGAAACGTCGCCAATCGCATTGAACGCTGCGCAAATGATGTACGGAGGAGCTATGCTCTTCTTATTGTCTGCGTTTACAGAAACGCTAGAGCTTCCGGTTATGGCTCAGCCTGCTGCATGGGGCTCACTGCTATATTTAACTGTGGCAGGCTCAATGATCGGGCATACACTCTTTTATTGGCTAGTCTCCAAGAAAGACCCTGTATTTCCTTCTACATGGCTATATATCTCGCCACTTATCGCTTTATGTCTCGGGGCAGTGGTCTACAATGAGAAAGTCACGGTGATGAGCGTATTAGGTGGGATCACCATCATTGCTGGAATCGCTCTTGTCAATGCAGAAGCTGTCCGGTCCATGATCAGCCACAAAACAAAAAAGATTGCATAGACCGGGGTCCGGTACCCTTTTTCTTCATTGCGCGCTGCGGCTGCATGTGTGAAAAAAGGTACCGGACCCCTATTCATTTTGAACGCAATCATTTAAACTGTTAAAATATTGAGCGTTCCTGATTTTCTTGAAATGCGAAGTGACCTATGAATAGAATGGGCTCAGCCAAGATGTTTAAGATGTTTTTTAGGATACAATGAAAACAAAGAATGAAAATGGAGCGATTTTGGATGCAGAAGGAAATGGATTACACATATGACATTATGGGCGTTTGTCTACTCGCTGGGAAGATTATGCTGGAAAGTGGAGCAGAAACCTACCGGGTAGAGGATACGATGATGAGGATTGCTGCCTCGTTTGGTTTCTTGGAATCCCATCCATACGTGACACCGACAGGCATTTTGTTTTCCGTGGAAACCGATGAACCAACGAAGACGAAGCTGATCCGCATCAACGATCGGACGACCGACTTAGAAAAGGTCGCCCAAGTAAATGGCATCTCCAGAAGAATCAGTGCAGGGGAAATGACAGTGGATGAGGCATACGTTGCCCTAGAAGCGATCGCCGCCTCTAAATCGACGTATTCGTATACCGTGCAGGTGCTTGCAGCGGCGATTGCATCCGGCTGCTTTCTGATCATGTTTAAAGGAACATGGGGTGATTTTCTCCCCGCTTTCTTAGCTGGAGGCATCGGGTTCATGGCGCTTCTATATTTTCATCATCTTGTTCCCATCAAATTTTTCTCTGAATTTTCAGCATCGCTCCTTATCGGGCTGCTTGGACTTTTATTCGTGAAAACGGGATTGGGCAGTGACATGGATTTAATCATCATCGGTTCTGTCATGCCGCTCGTGCCAGGGCTGCTTATCACGAATGCGGTGCGTGATCTGATGGCTGGCCACCTTATTTCCGGTCTGTCTAAGGGGGCGGATGCTTTTCTAACGGCGTTTGCGATTGGCTCGGGCATCGCCGTCGTCTTTTCCATTATGTAAAAAGGGGGTGCGGCAGTTGTTTATTGCCGAGCAGCTTTTGACAAGTTTCATTGCTTCAGCAGCCTTTATCATTCTGTTTAACGCACCGAGGCCGTCACTTATCAAGTGCGGCTTTGTCGGCATGGTAGGCTGGAGCATATATATAGTGATGACGGAAAACGGTGTGGATATCGTTCCGGCCACTGTCATGGCATCGTTTATCGTGGCCGTAGCGAGCCAGTTATTTGCTAAAAGGTACCGGACCCCGGTCATTATTTATAGTGTTGGCGGGATTATCCCGCTCGTTCCAGGGGGTATGGCCTATGATGCCATGCGCAACTTTGTTCAAAATGATTATGGAGTTGCGGTCAGTCTGGCAGCAAAAGCATTCATGATATCAGGCTCCATCGCCATGGGAATTGTTTTCTCGGAGGTTATTAATCAAATTATCCGGCAATCTCGTCTTCGGAACATCCCCAAATGAAAAGGACGTCCTGAAGGCTGAAATAGGCCACCTTGGGACGTCCTTGACTCGTTAACTCGTTAAATAATCTTTCGGCCTTCCTGAGAGAGGGCGTAATAAATGCCATGCTGCAGGGTACCGAAGCAATTCAGTGCTGAGAGGTCAACCTGCTCGCGTGTAATCGCGATTCCGAGTTCTGCTGAAATGCCGACAAGGATTGATTCAGCGCCAAGAAGGGCTGCTGCTTTAGATAACCGTTCAATAAAATATAAGTTGGACGCATCAAAGCCGTCCGTGTCCATACCCGTTAAATCAAGCACGAGATATTTCGCCTTGAGCTTTGGCAGGCTCTCGAGCGTCTTGTTCAGCAGTTCCTCGGAACGGCTGTCATCATACTGGCCGATCAGCGGGATGACGACAATGTTCTCAAGCACTGGAATAATGGGTGATGATAAGCGCTGTACAAGCGATTTGAGCTCTTCGGTACGTGTTTCAACGACTTCTTCAAGCTTACGAATTTCGTCCTGTTCTTTTTTTCGAAGCAGTTCATGAATATTCTTGGATGCCGTCATGTCTGAAGGATAGAAGGAGTAGATACAGCAAGGATCGTCGCCAACATTGCCTTGAACCGTTTCATACCAGATATTCGTGTTAAAGAGCTTGGATAACAGGCCCGCAAAATGCCCGGGAAGGAATGATCCATGCGTGGATTTCCCTTGTATTTTATTAATCTTGTATTCCCAGCTGTTCTTAAGCAATACGGTAGCCCGAGAAGCAGCAACATCCACCTCTTCAAATTGCACGATGCCCCAGCCTGCTGAAGCATAGAGAGGCGGAATGGTTTTCACAGCGTCTTCAATAGAGAAATTCAACTGATTAAAGAAGTCTCCAACAATTTCTCCCTGACGGTGACCTGTGGTTTCCATTACCACGCTAGCCGCGTCATCACCAGAGATTTCCTCAATCGTATCAAACAAGGTTTTCATAGCTGATTCAATCCAAAATAAAACGGCGTCTGAGCCTTGATACGTAAAGCTTCCTTCTTCTAAATCCCAGCCGAACTGAATGTCCCCTAGTGCAAAGGTTTCTTGTTTCGTCAGCATGTCCATGCTCTCCTTTTACTATGTATATATGCATCTGCTTTCATCAAAAAAGGCTGTAGTCTTAATCCCCCTATAAATTAAAACCGCCAATCCAATCCATTCCCGAAGTTCGCAAGAGTGAAACCCTTTTTGAAAAAAATAATCTGTCCAGAAAAAGTCGAAATATTTAAAATTAGAGACGTAACGCGTTATGATGATAGATATACTTCAGTTTGTTAACCATTCAGATGCGGAGGAAGAACATGGTCAAGGTGCTTAAGTTGCTAAAGCCCTATCGGATAGGTGTAGCGGGAGCGCTGCTGCTTATGCTGGTGGAATTGTCAGTGGAACTGCTGCAGCCGGTTATTATGGCTAAAATCATAGATGATGGCATTCTAAAGAAAGATTTATATGTGGTCCTGTATTGGGGAGCTATCATGCTTGGCATTGCACTCTTTGCATTTGCCGCTGGAATCGCCAGCTCTTTTGTCGCTGCCAATGTGAGCCAGAATTATGGCTATGACCTGCGAAAAGCACTGTTTGAAAAAATCCAGTCTTTTTCGTTTAGTGACATTACGCGATTTCAAACTTCCTCTCTTATCACAAGAATGACCAATGACGTCACACAAGTGCAGAACACGGTATTTATGAGCCTTAGGATCATGCTTCGTGCTCCGCTGCTCGTTATAGGCGGAGTCATCATGGCGGCAATCGTTAATGTGAAGCTTGCCGCTGTTCTTCTCATTACGGTTCCGATTCTTCTATACTTTCTTCTTGTCATTTTAAACAAAGCGGGTAGGCTATTCCGGACGGTGCAGGAAAAGCTGGATAAAGTAAACAGTGTGATGCAGGAAAATCTGGCTGGGATGAAGCTGATCAAGGCGTTTTTGCGTCGAAAGCATGAAGCTTCCCGTTTTCACGAGGCGAACGACAGCTTGATGAGCCATACTGTTTCATCCCTAAGACTTGTAGAGATGACGATACCTGTTCTGCTTTTAGTTATGAATATCACGGTAATGGCCATCCTTTGGTTCGGCAGCAAGGATATCGTGTCTGGTGAGGTGAAGGCAGGAGAAGTGGTGGCGATCGTCAATTATGCGACGAGAATTACGTCTGTACTCTCCATCTTTTCTTTCATCATCATGGCTTTTTCACGTGCCAAGGCGTCGTCCACGCGTATTGGCGAAGTGCTGTTCAGTGAAACAGAAATGCAGGAAGGGGAGCACATGGAAAGAGCGGTGTCTGAAGGAGGAGTTTCCTTTGAGAACGTTGCGTTCCGCTATCCGGGAACAGATGTAGATGTCATTCGCGGCCTGACCGTTTCGATCGGAGCGGGGGAAACCGTTGCCGTGCTTGGTGCCACGGGTTCTGGTAAGACGTCGATGCTTCAGCTGATACCAAGGCTGTATGATGCGTCAAGCGGTGTTGTAAAAGTTGATGGTACCGATGTGCGCAGCATGACGCTTGAGCAGCTGCGAAGCCAGATTGGCTATGTGCCGCAGGAATCGCTGTTATTTACAGGTGCCGTGAAAGACAATATTAAATGGGGAAAAGAAAATGCCTCAATGGATGAGATCATTACAGCAGCTAAAGATGCCCAGATTCATGAGACGGTTATGAAGCTGCCAGATCAATATGATACGAAAGTGGGGCAAAAGGGTGTGAATCTGTCAGGAGGGCAAAAGCAGCGGCTGTCCATCGCCCGTGCGCTCGTCCGTAAGCCTCGCATTCTATTGCTCGATGACAGCACGAGTGCTCTTGATTTAGCGACAGAAGCCCGGCTGCTGGAGGCGCTTGAAGCGTATCAGTGTACGACGTTCATCATCACCCAAAAGATCAGCACAGCGATGAGAGCGGATCGCATTTTGCTGCTTGAAGATGGCCAGATGACAGCAGTGGGAACACACGAAGAGCTGCTGGACAGCTCCGTGCTTTACCAGCAGATCGTTACTTCTCAAAACGGAGAGGAGGCCGCAGTATATGGCAGGACATCCTCATAATCTTGGAAAGAAGAAAGTGAAGCCGGAAAATTGGGGTGCGACAGCCAAACGTATTTGGAGCTACCTTGCTGAAAAAAGAGGACAGCTGTCTCTCGTTTTTATCATGATTCTTGTCAGTTCAGCGCTTGGGCTGCTTGGTCCTTATTTGATTGGGCTTGCGATTGATACGTATATTGTGCCTGGGAAGCTGCGGGGGCTTGGACTTTTGCTTGCTGCGTTCATTGCGGTATATGCCTTGCAATCTATCGGCATCTTCCTGCAGAACTACTGGATGATCGGCATCGCGCAGCATACGGTTTATACGATGCGTTCACAGCTGTTCCGCACCTTTCATCACCTGCCAATCTCGTATTTTGAGAAACGGCAGCATGGGGAGCTGATGAGCCGGATCACGAATGACATAGACAACGTGAGCTCGACCTTGAACAGCTCGTTCATTCAGATCGTGTCCAGTGTTCTGACTCTGGCAGGAACGGTTGGTGTCATGCTCTGGCTGAGTCCGCTCTTGACCGCACTGACACTTATTATTGTTCCCATGCTTTTTGCTGGTATGAAATGGATTACGGCAAGAACGGGTCCGCTCTATAAAAAGCAGCAAAAAAACACGGGTGTGCTGAACGGCTATATTGAGGAAATTATATCCGGCCAGCGCATCGTTAAATCATTTTCACAGGAAAAACGAGTCACGGCAGAGTTTTTGGAGAAGAACGAGAACCTTAGGCAGTCTGGCTATTGGTCGCAGTCCTACGCCGGCTTTATTCCGAAGCTGATGAATATGCTCAACAACCTGAGCTTCGCCATCATTGCTGGAATCGGAGGCTATCTTGCGTTTAAAGGAATGATTACCATTGGGGTTATCGTCATTTTTGCCGAGTACTCCCGCCAGTTCACTCGTCCGCTCAATGAGCTTGCCAACCAGTTCAATACCCTGCTGTCCGCAGTTGCAGGAGCAGAAAGAGTGTTTGAAATTCTGGACGAAGAAAAAGAAGAAAACGATGAACATAACGCTGTAGCTGTTGCCCAACTAACCGGAAATGTAGAATTTCAAGATGTCTCTTTTTCATATGAAGGACACAATGGGGATACGGTCTCATCGATCAGCTTTGTGGCTCAACAAGGACAGATGACAGCGCTTGTCGGTCCAACTGGTGCTGGAAAGACAACTTTGTTTAATCTGCTGTCACGATTTTATGATCCTGAACAAGGAAGCATCTTGTTCGATGGAATGGCGTCCATTTCTATTAAAAGGGAGAGCCTGCGGTCACATATGGCGTTCGTCCTGCAAGATTCTTATTTGTTTCAAGGTACAATTAGGGAGAATATCCGCTATGGCAGGCTAGACGCGAGTGATGAAGAAGTGGAGAAAGCAGCACATATGGCTAACGCCCACTCTTTTATTATGAAGCTGCCCAATCAATATGACACCTTATTAAAACCAGAAGGCAGCGGCATATCTCAAGGTCAGCGCCAGCTTTTGTCCATTGCCAGAGCGATGGTCGCTGATCCAGCAATCCTGCTCTTGGACGAAGCGACGAGCAGCATTGATACGATTACAGAGCTGAAAATTCAGGAAGCATTACAGAGGCTGTTTAAAGGGAGAACGAGCTTCGTGATCGCACATCGGCTGAATACGATACAGCGTGCGGATCAGATTGTGGTTCTTCAAGAAGGAGAGGTTATTGAAAAGGGAACGCATGAGGAGCTGATTGCTCATCAGGGGTTCTATCACAGTCTGTATCAAAATCAGAACAAAGAAGAAACAGGGTAGCCGAAATAAATGTCATGATTTGCCGAATTGTCAGTCATCTCTTTTTGCACTATAATTCATAATAAGTATAATTTTCAGAAAAAAAGAGGTGGCTTAATGGAAGAGATGTTGAAAGGTTTTGTGGATGGAGCTGTCGCCATTTTGTGGAGTCAGCCTATGATTTATTTTTGTTTAGGCGTTGGACTTTTATTTTCAATTCTTACTCGTTTTCTCCAGGTCAGACATTTCAAAGATATGATCAAGCTTATGTTTCAAGGTAAAAGCTCGGATGCAGGAGTATCCTCGTTTCAGGCGCTGGCTATGGCCTTATCTGGCCGTGTCGGAACAGGTAACATAGCGGGTACGGCAACGGCTATCGCCATGGGTGGCCCGGGTGCTGTTTTCTGGATGTGGATGATTGCCTTCATCGGGGCAGCGAGCGCATTCATTGAATCAGCGCTTGCTCAAGTGTACAAAGTGAAGCAGGATGGACAGTATCGCGGCGGGCCAGCTTATTATATTGAAAAAGGCATTGGCTGGAGATGGTATGGCGTGATCTTCGCAGTAGCTTCTATCGTTGCGATGGCATTGCTCATGCCAGGCATTCAATCCAACTCCATCGCAGTCGGTCTTGATAACGCGTTTAATGTGGATCCAAAGATTACAGGCGTTGTCTTAATGGTGCTGCTGGCTGGCATCATCTTTGGCGGAGTGAAGCGCATCGCCGTTGTCGCGCAGTACGTTGTTCCGTTCATGGCGATTGGATACATTCTCGTCTCCTTGGTTATCGTCGCAGCGAACATTACAGAGCTTCCGGCCGTATTCTCACTTATTTTACGTAGTGCGTTCGGTGCTGACGCCGCATTTGGCGGTATTCTTGGCGCGGCCATCTCATGGGGCGTCAAGCGAGGCGTGTATTCCAACGAAGCCGGACAAGGTACAGGACCGCATCCTGCTGCAGCAGCGGAAGTATCCCACCCGGCTAAACAGGGACTCGTACAAGCATTCTCTGTTTATGTGGATACACTGCTTGTCTGCTCGGCAACAGCGTTCATGATCTTGTTTACAGGCTCCTACAACGTTTATGAAAACGCTGATAAGACATCCTATATTGTTGAAAAGCTTCCGGGTGTACCAGAAGGTGCTGGATACACTCAGGCGGCCATAGAAACAGTGCTTCCTGGCTTTGGCGCAGGGTTTACAGCTGTCGCCTTGTTCTTCTTCGCATTCACGACCATTATGGCATATTATTATATGGCTGAAACGAATATCGCCTATTTGGCACGAGGCAGAAATCCGAAGGCTGCCATGTTTGTCTTGAAGCTCGTTATTCTTGGTGCCACTTACTACGGTGCTGTGAAAACGACCGAGCTTGCATGGGCGATGGGGGATATTGGGCTCGGCATCATGGTTTGGCTGAATTTGATCGCGATATTGATCCTGGCCAAACCTGCCCTGGCAGTTCTGAAGGATTATGAGGAACAGAAGAAACAAGGCCTGGACCCTGTGTTTAACTCAACCAAACTTGGCATTAAGAACGCAGAGTACTGGGAAGATGGCTATCAGGAATCAAAAGGTAAAGAAAATAAAGTATCGTAATAGAAAAAGCCTTGGCAGCTGCTAAGGCTTTTTACATACAATAAATTGTAAAAAAATGTGTGAACTTAAAGGTAATTGGGACTTTTTGTCGTATACCTCATTTAGATGATTATGGAAATGAGGTACATAGAATGATTGCTGAAAAATTGCTGCTTCATGTGCTGATTATTCTTGCACCCGTACTATTCTACAGTGTGCTGCTTGAAAAAAGCCGATGGTCGGGTTCTCCGTATTTGTGCGGTGTTCTTAATGGGGCAGCCTCATCGCTCTGTCTTTTATTTGGATATTATGATCATGGACTATATTGGGATCTCCGTTACGTTCCGCTAGTACTGGCTATGCTTTACGGTGGTCCAAAAGCAGGGTTTATCGTATTTATCGCACTTATCTGTACAAGAACGTACGTGGGGGGAGATACCCTTATGTTCGGTTATGTAGCGTGTACTCTTGCAGCAGCTGTTCCATTTCTTCTCACAAAAAAATTCATGAATTTTGCTCCTGATAAGCGCTGGAAGCTCGCGATTATTATCGGGTTATGGCCAGTGGCGGTACAGCTCGGCATTCTTTTCTCGGTATTGAACGTGGAAGGCATGATCTTGGGTGTACCGTGGGAGCAGCTTGCCACCTATGTCATGATTTTCGGCTTTATTCAGGTTTTGGGTCTCGGTTTTGCTGCGGTGCTGAACGAATCCGTTATCGAACGGTCGTTTATGAAAGCGGAAATTCAGCGAGCGGAAAAGCTGAATATGATCGGTGAACTTGCGGCATCCATTGCACATGAGGTCCGTAACCCGCTTACCGTTGTCAAAGGGTTTCTTCAATTAATGGAAAGAGACAGCACAAACAGCAGCAAACAATACATACCGCTCGTCTTAAGTGAGCTGGGCCGAGCTGAATCGATTATCAGCGATTATCTAAACTTCGCTAAGCCGGAATTTCGTAAAATGGAAACGTTTCATGCTGTTGAGTTTCTTCATGACTTAGTCTTGCTTCTTAATCCTTTAGCTTTAAAGAACGGCGTTGTCGTTGAGGAAGCATTTAAGAAGAATCCTGTCTTATACACGGATAAAAGCCAGCTTAAACAAGCTCTTGTCAATATGGTGAAAAATGCTATTGAAGCCAATGAGCAGGGTGGGTACGTTTCGATCCAGCTTGATGCAGATGAAGAGCACGCGTTCATTGTCATTAAGGATACAGGCAAAGGTATGACAGCCGAGCAGCTAGGGAGAATTGGTACCTTGTTTTATACGACTAAAGAAAAGGGAACCGGACTGGGAACAATGGTCTCGCTTAGAATCATTGAGTCGATGGGTGGATCTGTTCAATATGAGAGCAAGGAAGGCGAGGGTACCGTTGTTTTGATACGCTTGCCCGCAGCCGAAAGCCGCAAAAAAGAACCCATAGCAGAAAAGGAATTAGTTTATAGCTAATATAAGCCAGAGGAGCTGCTCCTCTGGCTTATAGAGCTTATGGGTTGTATTTTTTCTCGCTGGAAGAGGTATGCTTCGTCCCTGTTTTGTCCTTTTCTTCACGCTTTTCTTCTTTTAGATCCTCCATCGGAATCGGATCGACATTCTGTTCTGATTCAAACTTATCAAACAAGCTTTCTTTCTCTGTCCGATATTGTTCAGGATGATCCATCGGATTGTTTTTCATCGGCTTTTTCCGGTTCTCAGCCAAGGCGGCCACCTTCTTTCTTTTTTCTATACTATTCCCCGCTGCTGGAAGAAAAAACATGAGTATTGCATGCGCAGATAGGGTAAGAATGGTAGTAGAGGTGATGAATAATGTGGGATGCACTCCGGGATTTCTTTTTATTCCTTGGCGGTTTCTTTAATATAAGCCTGTTACTTGGTATATTGATCATTATCTTTATCGTACAAAAGGCGAGACGGAAAACGCGCAAACCGAACAGTTTTTTAGAAGATCATGGGAAAGACCATAACAACCGCAAGAATTGAAGAAAGAAGAGCCAGGAAACAATCCGGCTCTTCTTTCTTTTGATGTGCTGTTATCCTTGATTACTCACTGCTAAATCGGTCCACTTGCTCAATGCTAGATTGGTACAAAATGATACATTCGCTCACTACTTGGTCCATCTCTTGGATCATTGCCTTTTTCGGTACACAATGTGTTCCTCATCTTGCAACTCCTCCTCATGGCTTAATAGTGTTGCAGGGTTAATATACCCGCATCATAATTTGTCAAACATAATAAATTGAATTTTCTGTTATTTAAGTGCTGTTACTGTAACGGCGTTAACAGGTTTCATCTCTTTTGTATGAACCGTAATGCTTTTGAACCCAGCCTGTTTTAAATATAACGAAATCAATTTACCGTTTTCTTCAGCGGTCACATCGTCTGCACCCTTTTCATGTGGCTGGAGCGTGATCGCGATGCTTCCGCCGTCCTTCAACCAGTTCTTCACGGTTTGTAAGTCGCCCACTGGATCTTTCCAGATGAAAATAGAATTGACAGAATAAGCCTTATCATATGTGCCTGAATTCTCGTTTGCGAGAGCCACAGCAAAATCGTAAAGCACCACGCGACCTTCTTTTACAAACTGCTCATTTCGCGATTCAGCGTGCTTTTTCATATCAGCCGAAATATCATAGCCGGTTACATGGCAAGTAGGGAATTTGCGGCAAATATACTCAATCCCCTTTCCAGGGCCATAGCCAATTTCAACGATGGATTCTCCATCCTGAATGTTTAGTAGGGAAGTCGTCCATTTATTCAGGCGTCTATTTTCGAACGCCATATAACGTCCTGTCAGCTTGCCGACCAGTCCAGTCGGCTTCTCAAACTTGCGAAAAATATACTTTCGGATACCCATAGCCACTAACCCCCATCATTATATTCTAATGCTTGTATACCCATAAACCACCACATTATAAAAGCTCTCTTACTAATAATGAGGCATTTAACAGATGATATAACAGAATTTTCGAATATTTAGGTTGACATATGCATCACTTACCTGTAACTTAATGAACAAAGTTTAATAGTTTCATTTCTTATCCAGAGAGGTAGAGGGACTGGCCCTATGAAACCTCGGCAGCAGGCTTGCAAAAGCACTGTGCCAATTCCAGCAAGCGTCAAGCTTGAAAGATAAGAAGAGCAGCTTCTGCAACATGTCATTTCACGCCTCTTCTTATTTTGTAGGAAGAGGCTTTTTGTATGGGCCATAATCACAAAATGATGGAGGCGTAAAATGGCAAAGCAGATCGTATTAAACGCGTTTGAAATGACGAGTGCAATGCACAACTCACACGGGTTATGGAAGCATTCAGAATCTAAAAGGCACAGAGGATATAAAGATTTAGCTTATTGGGTCAAGATGGCCAAGCTTCTTGAAAAAGGAAAGTTCGACGCTGTCTTTTTTGCAGACGTACTCGGTGTGTATGACACATACAAGCAAAGCAAAATACCATCCATAAAAGATGGCCTCCAAATTCCGGTGAATGACGGCGCGTTTGTCATACCGGTCATGGCAAGTGTGACGAAGCACCTGTCTTTCGCGATGACCGTGAGCACCACGTATGAACAGCCGTTTGGCAACGCGAGGCGCTTTTCTACCCTTGATCACTTAACAGACGGAAGAATCGCATGGAACGTGGTCACCTCCTATCTGCCAAATGCAGCACGCAATTTCGGTTTAAAAGACATGGTGAAGCACGACAAGCGCTATGAGATCGCCCATGAGTTTCTCGAAGTCTCTTACAAGCTGTGGCAGGCGAGCTGGGAAGACGGAGCGGTAGTGGAAGACAAAGAAAAAGGGATATTAGTAGATTCAACGAAAGTGCATGAAATTAATCATTCAGGAGAGCATTTCAGTGTGGAAGGACCGCACTTAAGCGAGCCGTCGCCGCAGCGCACGCCGGTTATTTATCAAGCGGGAACATCAGAGAAAGGCCGGGCGTTTGCTGCCCAGCATGCAGAATGCGTGTTTGTCGGCGGACCGACTGCCGAGAGAATCAGATTTTATGCGAATGATATTCGCCGCAAAGCCCAAGAGTATGGCCGGAACCCTGCTCATATTAAGGTGTTCTGCTTTCTTACCGTAATTGTGGCAGAAACATCTGAAGAAGCCGAAGCAAAATACGAGGAATACAACAAGCTGTGGAGCGCGGACGCGGCGAAAGCACAGTTCGGCGGTGCGAGTGGATATGACTTGGATGAGTATGCGAAGCAGGATCCAAGCCAGAGCTTCGAGTTCAAGAAAACGGAGCATGGCCATTATAAAGCAGCATCACTTACGAAGGACGCATCGAAAAAGCTGTCCATAAAAGAAGCGCTGGAACGGCTCGAGCATATTGACCGGAACGCGGTGATCGTAGGCAGCCCTGTAGCCGTGGCGGATCAAATACAGCAGCACTTTGAAGAATCGGGAGTGGATGGGTATAATCTCAACCATCTTGTGACACCGTCCTGTCTTGAGGTGTTTATCGAATTGGTCATTCCCATTTTGCAGGATCGGGGATTGTACAAAAAAGAATATAAAGAAGGGCCACTCCGGCAAAAGCTGTTCAGCCATGATAGCAGCACACTGCCGGATGATCATCCTGGCAGCAGGTATCGTGCGGGAAGTCTTCTCGCCTCTTCGCAATAGAGATTTTCAATATGACCGCTGTTGCTATACAATATAGTCAGCATACTAAACAAGGCGGTTAACCAATGAGCATTTTATTAGCAGAAAACTTAACAAAAACATATGGCGAAAAAGTATTATTTGATGGCATTTCATTCTCCATTTCAGAGAATCAGAGAATCGGGTTGATTGGAACGAATGGGACGGGGAAATCAACGCTGCTGAAGGTGCTGGTCGGGATTGAATCGATCGAGAACGGCAAACTGACGCACGCTAATTCCTTTCATGTGGAATACGTTCCGCAGCAGCCAGAGCTGGAAGAAAGCTTGAGCGTGCTAGAGCAGATCTATTACGGCGACTCCGTAATCATGCAGACGATGCGCGAGTACGAGAGAGCGCTGCTCGAAATGGAGAAAGATCCGACAGATGAAAAGAAGCTGTCACGCCTTATGAAAACACAGCAGAAGATGGATGAAAATGAAGCGTGGGAAGCCAACACAGTCGCTAAGACGGTGCTCACAAAGCTCGGTTTGAATGACTTTTCTCAAAAAGTGAAGCATCTCTCGGGCGGACAGAAAAAAAGGGTGGCGATCGCAAAGGCACTTATTCAGCCGGCGAACCTGCTCATTCTTGATGAGCCGACGAACCATTTGGACAACGCGACCATTGAATGGCTCGAGCAATTTCTGTCGCAATACAAAGGCGCGCTGATCATGGTCACGCACGACCGTTATTTCTTGAACCGGGTGACGAACCAAATCTTCGAGCTCGATCATGGCCGTTTATTTGCCTATGAAGGCAATTATGAAACGTATTTAGAGAAGAAGGCCGATCGCGAAGAGCGTGAGGCAGCGAGTGAGGACAAGCGCCAGAACCTGCTGCGCCGCGAGCTGGCATGGCTGCAAAGGGGCGCCAAAGCACGCACCACCAAGCAGAAAGCGCGCATACAGCGCGCAGAGGAGCTTCAAGAGGTTAAGGGTCCGCAAAAGCAGGGAAGCATTGAATTTGCGATCGGGTCGCAGCGCCTTGGCAAAAAGGTCATAGAACTGAAGGGTGTCACAAAGTCCCTTGGCGGCAAGATGCTTGTTAACAATCTGGACTACCTCATGGTGCCAGGCGAGCGCCTTGGCATCGTAGGACTGAACGGCAGCGGCAAAACGACGCTGCTCAACATCATCGCGGGAAGAGTACAGCCGGACAGCGGCGAGGTGGAGATCGGGGAAACGGTCAAGATCGGCTATTATACGCAGGACCATGACGAGATGGACGGTTCACTGCGCATGATTGACTATATTAAAGAGGTCGCTTCTGTCATCTATACGGTTGATGGCACTCCGATTACAGCAGAACAGATGCTCGAGCGCTTCTTATTTCCTCGTTCTGCTCAATACACGTACATCCGCAAGCTGTCAGGCGGAGAGCGGCGCCGTTTATATTTGCTGCGCGTATTGATGGGCGAGCCGAACGTACTATTCTTAGATGAGCCGACAAATGACCTTGATATTCAGACATTGGCCATCTTGGAGGATTATCTAGATCATTTCCCTGGTGTTGTAGTGACCGTATCACATGACCGTTATTTCTTGGACAGAGTCGTCGATAAGCTGCTGGCGTTCGAGGGTGATGGAACGATTCGCCGCTTTCAAGGAGCGTACAGCGAGTATATGGAAGAAAAACGTGAGCGTGAGGCGAGTGCTGCTGCACACCTTCAGGCACAGCGTGCAGCGGCTGAAGACAGCGCGCCTAAAAAAGAGAAAAAGAAGAAGCTTTCTTACAAAGACCAGCAGGAATGGGACACGATTGAAGACCGCATCATGGCGCTTGAAGAACGGAAAACGGAGCTGGAGCAGGCGATCATCGCCGCTGGAAGCGATATCGGAAAAATCAACGAGCTGTTCGGTGAACAAAAGAAGATAGAAGCTGAGCTTGAAGCAACGATGGAGCGATGGGAAGAGCTGTCGCTGCTTGTTGAAGAGCTGAATAGCTAAAGGATAAGAGAGTCTCCTCATGGAGGCTCTCTTTCATTCTGTACACGAAACCTAGGCATGTGCATACGATAAAGCACATGGAACAGGCGGGAGTGTGGACACAATGTTTATGTTCGGTCGGGCACCACAGGATGCTGGGTTGGCAGCGGAAATTGAAAAAGCGTTAAACGGCGAGTACAGTGCCATCGCTTGCTATGAGCAGTTAGCGCAGCTTGCTCCGACAGCAGGTGAACGAGAAAGGATTCTAGAAATACGCAGCGATGAGATCAAGCATTATCAGGTGTTTAATGATATTTACACGCAGCTGACCGGCAGGCAGCATCAGCCGCAAATGACTGAGAAATGCGCCACTGTGTATAAAAAAGGGCTAGAAGCTTCAATTGAGGACGAACAGAAAACGGTTGATTTTTATATGGAAATCGCCGATAAAGCGCAGAATCCATACATCAAACAGCAATTTGAAAGAGCTGCGGCAGATGAACAGAACCATGCGGTATGGTTTTTGTATTATTACACGAAATTGAGATGAAAATGGATTCTTTTCTTGATGTTTTTTTCGGGGATGCAAGATCCGCGGGCGTGTTCGACAAGCTTGCGGCTGACTTCGAGTGATGCGCGGGCGAGTTTTAACCATTTGCGGCTGACAATCTGCCATTGCGGGGAATCCTCTGCATTCATCGGACAACATTCCGTTATTTACCATATTAACACAGCAAAAAGAGGATGTACCCGCACGCGGGAACATCCTCTTTTCGTTAAAACACCTTCGTCGTCCAGCTTTCGCAGTTCCAAACATCCGTCGCCACTTCATTATAAAACTCTGGTTCATGGGAGATCAGGATGATGCTACCTTTATAAGCCTTCAGCGCACGCTTAAGCTCTTCCTTCGCGTCAACGTCTAAGTGGTTCGTCGGCTCATCGAGCACGAGCAGGTTCGTCTCATGATTTATCAGCTTACATAGGCGGACCTTCGCCTTTTCGCCTCCGCTGAGCACTTCGACCTTGCTTTCAATATGCTTGGTTGTCAGTCCGCATTTTGCTAAAGCGGCACGCACTTCATGGTGTGAAAAGCCTGGGAACTCGCTCCAGATCTCTTCAATGCACGTGTTGTAATTGGCCGTTTTCACTTCCTGCTGAAAATAGCCGACTTCTTGATGCTCGCCGCGTTCAACAGATCCGCTGACTGGCTTGATCTCACCAAGTATGCTGCGCAGCAGCGTTGTTTTACCGATTCCGTTCGCTCCGACAAGCGCGATCTTCTGGCCGCGTTCCATGCGGAGGTTAAGCGGCTTTGACAACGGCTCGTCATACCCGATCACAAGATCCTTCGTTTCAAAAATCAGCTTACCGGACGTGCGGCCTTGCTTGAAATGAAACTCCGGCTTCGGCTTTTCTTTCGCCAGTTCAATCACATCCATTTTATCCAGCTTCTTCTGCCGTGACATCGCCATGTTACGCGTGGATACACGCGCCTTGTTGCGTGCTACGAAGTCTTTCAGCTGTGCCATTTCGGCCTGCTGTTTTTTATAAGCAGACTCGAGCTGGGCTTTCTTCATTTCATAAATGCCCATAAAGTTGTCATAGTCGCCGACATATCGGTTCAACTCTTGATTTTCCATATGATAGATCAAGTTAATGACACTGTTCAAGAACGGAATGTCATGCGAGATCAGAATGAACGCATTCTCGTATTCCTGTAGGTAGCGCTTCAGCCATTCGATATGAACTTCGTCTAAATAGTTTGTCGGCTCATCCAGCAAAAGGATGTCTGGCTTTTCGAGCAGAAGCTTGGCGAGGAGAACCTTCGTGCGCTGTCCGCCGCTTAGATCGTTAACATCGCGCTCAAGGCCGATATCTTCTAAACCGAGACCTCTCGCGATTTCCTCGACCTTTGCATCAATCACGTAAAAGTCATTGTTCGTTAATGTGTCTTGCAGCACACCGACATCCTCAAGCAGCTTTTCCAGCTCCTCGGGTGTCGCTTCGCCCATTTTTTCATACATCCCGTTCATTTCAGCTTCCATATCCAGCATGTATTGAAACGCGCTTTTCAGCACATCGCGAATCGTCATACCCTTTTGAAGAACAGTATGCTGATCCAAGTACCCGATGCGCGCTTTTTTCGCCCATTCCACTTTTCCTTCATCAGGCTTGAGCTTGCCTGTGATAATGTTCATGAAAGTCGATTTCCCTTCACCGTTCGCACCGATTAATCCGATGTGCTCACCCTTCAGGAGGCGAAATGAGACATTATTAAAAATAGCACGGTCGCCAAAGCCGTGGCTTAAGTTTGATACGGATAAAATACTCATCTATAGAACACCTTTTTCTGTCAGAAGTCGTTTACTGCTTCATTATAGTATTGAAAAGGAATTGACTCAACCGCAGAAACGAAAAAAGCCTTCCAATTGAAGAAGAAGGCTTCAAGAATCCGTTTAAAACGGCTTCACAGACATTAAGAAGATCATGATGACAGCTGATGCATGAAGGATATAGCTGTAGCTATCGATTTTTTTATGTATAGCATAGTAATCGGAAGACAATGCATCTCCTTCATTTCGCTCGACAGCGGCTTCTAGTTCCTTCATTTGTTTTGGGATAAGAGCAGCAACAATGACTTGGGCGGCAAGATAAATGACGAGAGAGCCGACAAACCATATTTCGGTAAATAAGGGCGTGTGAAGGAATCCCATTATCAAGCCGGTTGAGAGCAGGGTAAGACTGCCGATCTTTGGCAGAATCTCCACCTGTTTGTTTACGCGCAGAGCAAATTGAGCCTGTGAAACCGTTTTTGGAAATTTTGTAATAAATGGCATGGCAAAGCTAGCACCAAGGCCGACAACAGCAGCGATGACGTGAAGAAGTACTAGTGTTCCGTAAAGCGTCATGAACGATATCCCCCTTTAAATAATCACACACTTATGCTATTCGACTGAATGGTGGGATAGTCCTTTTATCCTATGATAAAAGGTTAGAAAAGGAAAAAAGAGGGGAACAGTCAAGTAAACCATTCAGTTAAGGAGCGATTAACATGGGACGAGCCGTTGCAATGATTATCAGCATCGTGGTCGGAGTCATCCAGGCGATCCTCGGATTGCGTCTGTTGTTCAAATTATTTGGTGCCAATGAAAACGCGCCATTTGTTCAGTTGGTCCTCTCTCTTAGTGAACCGCTGCTTTATCCGTTCCGAGCTATCTTTCCAATGATTGATATCGGCAGGTTTGAGCTCGAACTTTCTACATTAGTGGCCATCATCGTGTATGGCATTGCAGGCTATTTTCTTAGGAGATTGTTCACAGTAGGTCGCACGAGAAAAGATCGCGATGTCATCATCCGCGAAAGAGGAACGCCGAGTAAGTTTTAAAAAAGTGGAAGGAGCCCTTCTCAAGCGCGTGAAGAGAGGGCTCCTTTTTACCCAGATAGCATCGTTTACTCTTCTTCTCTGCGATTCTTGAACGCCTCTTTCGTGGCGAGTGATTCTGAATCTGTCTCATCAGATGCCTGTACAATGCGTGGCTGAAGGCTGTTATCTGGAAACTGGCCGGGATGGCCTTTTTTCTTATGTTCAAACTCTTTACCTCGTGACAATTGTGTTCACCTCTTTTCTCCCTTCATTTTTTCCTTTTGCCGGAAAAATATGTTTTCTGAAACTTTCACGCTGCTCATACGTTGGTTAAGAAAAGGGCGGTAGTAAGGAGTGATATAGAATGAAGGAAGTATACTTTAAAGACAATTTCTTTTCACGAGGGATCACAGAGATTTTCAATGAAAATCAAGATCAGATCGGATATTTAGATTTGAAGAGTGCCTTTACATCCTCAGTCGCTGTTTGTGGACTTGATCATAAAACACACATTGAAGGACGTTTCAGCGGATTTTTCAAGGGCCGCTGGATCATAACTGGACAAAACAAAGTGGAGCTTGGAAGGTTGCAGCAAAGCTTCTCTTTCACAAAGAGGAAGTTTGTATATGAAACGGCTGATCGAGGGAATTACACGATTGTATCTAAAGTGTTCTCAAAGGAATATCAAATATTAAATGAAAAAGAAGAAGAGGTTGTCTGCTTTGAAAGAGTGAGTGGTTTTTTTGAAAGCCGTGCATACAAACTTGTCAACCGGTCTGAACTTCTATCCACAGAAGAATGGACAGCCGTGGTGATGGGGGTCAACATGTTTGAGAAAATGAGCAATGACGGTGGAACAGCTGCCATGGGCGGAGCGGTCACGTAGCCATGAGGCTCAAAAAAGAACTTCACCAGCTCGCTTCCTCTTTTAATGGAAGTGCTAGTGTACAAATACAATTCACTGACTGGAGTATGGAAATCAACCCAAATAAAAAAATGAAATCGGCGAGCTTGATCAAGCTCGCCATTTTACTGGAAGGATACAGCCTAATAGAGCAGGGAGAATTAACTTCAGGCGAGATCTTGCCAATCAATCCTGAAATGATGACAGGTGGGGCGGGCATCATTTCTAGGCTGTCTGTTAGTAGACCATTCAGCGTTCAAGATATGCTTACACTGATGATCGCGGTCTCCGATAATACAGCGGCGAATGTGCTCATTGATTTGCTGGGGATGGATCGAATCAATGAGAGATGCAGACAAATCGGCTGTGTAAACACACAGTTACAGCGAAAAATGATGGATCTTTCATCACCACATGAAAATTGGATAAGCAGCAGGGACACCGTCTTACTAATGAGGAAAATATACGAGCATCCCCTCCATCAGGATATGATCCCTGTCCTTAGTGGACAGCAGTTCCGCCATAAACTGCCCGCTTTGATGAATCCACAGCTTTTCGTGGCGAACAAAACAGGGGAGCTGTCAGGCGTTGAGCATGATGCCGCCATCATCATGAAGGAAGGCGGCGAGCCCGTTTATGCGGCTGTGTTACTCACTGACTTTACTGACTCTGATGAAGCACTGCTTCTACATAGAAAAATCGGGAAACTTTTGTCTCAATATATGATGAATAATTTGTCCGGTCAGTGAATAGATTGTACAAAACTGAATACACCAACGACCAGGACACGAGCTCAAACGATAAACCCGCATTCATTCCATTGCTGTTGAATGCGGGTTATTTATGTGCTGTTGGGCTGGAGAAAGGAGGAAAGAAGAATTGTAAAACGGTAATTCATACTTGACGTATCGGAATAGTTATATTACTTTTGGTAAGCGACTACTTTTTTAAGAGGGGGAACCCAGGATGACGACTTACCTGGTCTTATTGAATCTCGCCGTGATGGCTGTACTGATCGGTGTTTTAGTGTATATGCAGCGAAAGCATGTTTCATTTTCCAAGCGTGTGTTTGCAGGTCTTGGACTTGGTATTATATTTGGATTTATTCTTCAGTACGCATACGAACCAGGCTCCGAGGTTGTAGCAAAATCTGCCGACTGGTTCTCGCTGGTAGGCGGAGGTTATGTAACATTTTTGAAAATGATCGTTATGCCGCTTGTTTTCATCTCCATTCTGTCCGCATTCACGAAATTAAAGCTTTCCAATAATATCGGTAAAATCTCTACCTGGATTATTGGACTGTTGATCGCAACGACTGCTGTAGCGGCAGCTGTCGGCATAGCATCAGCGGTAGCCTTTGACCTTGAAGCCGTACAGATCGAGCAAGGCGATGCAGAGAATGCACGAGGAGAAGAGCTGGAAGGAACGTTTGGAACCGTTAAAGACTTGACGCTTCCGCAGCAGATTTTATCCTTGCTGCCAGCGAACCCGTTCCTTGATTTCACAGGCGCACGGCCAACGTCTACCATCGCGATTGTCATTTTTGCCGCATTCCTTGGTCTCGCCTATTTAGGTGTTAAAAAGAAAAATGAAGAGCAAGCCGCAACATTTGCGGGAATCGTCGATGCATTCTACGGTGTGATCATGCGAGTGGTGACCCTGATCCTTCGCCTGACTCCATATGGTGTACTCGCGATCATGACCAAAACGGTTGCGCTGAGTGACCTAGATGCTATCACAAAGCTCGGTAAGTTCGTTATCGCTTCCTATGTGGCACTTCTCGTCATGTTTGGCATCCACTTACTCATGATCACGCTGTCAGGGCTGAACCCTGTCACCTATATGCGAAAAGCATTTCCGGTACTATCCTTTGCCTTCACATCACGAACAAGTGCAGGGGCGCTGCCGCTTAACATCCGCACGCAAAAAAGCTTAGGCGTTCCGGATGGCATCGCGAACTTCGCTGGTTCATTCGGTCTGTCGATCGGCCAGAACGGCTGCGCAGGCATCTATCCTGCGATGCTCGCCGTCATGATCGCGCCGACTGTCGGCATCGATCCATTGTCTCCTAGCTTCATCGCCACATTGATCGCCATTGTGGCACTCAGCTCTTTCGGTGTAGCAGGAGTAGGCGGAGGAGCAACGTTCGCAGCACTGCTCGTCTTGTCAGCGATGGACCTGCCAATCGCTCTTGCCGGTCTCTTGATTTCAGTTGAACCACTTATTGACATGGGCCGCACAGCGGTAAACGTCAGCGGAGCGATGACATCAGGGATCGTGACAAGCAAGCTTCAAAACGAACTCGATACCAGCGTCTACAACGACGCCGACAACCAAGTCGAAGCAAGCGCCTAAAAGCCCCAACGTTCAAGCTCGGATAGTTCGGGGTCCGGTACACGAATAGAATAATCTTTTAAATGAAGGGGTTCGGTGCCGTTGAGTACCGGACCCCTTCATTTTTGTTACTTATGTACCTTTGTCCCCGTACGAGCATACGATAAAGAGAGAAAATATTTTAGGAGTGAGTATTGGTGAGCTGCAGTAAAATTGCCCGCCATCTTCCCGCAAAGTGCGAGAATTGCGGCTGTGCAGAAGATATTTGTACAAGGAATTTGAGAAGCTATCTTGTCTGTCTAACTGGCAGACGAATTACCATCATCGTAGCAAGCAGAACGGCTCCATTTTTTGTCGGCCGTCTTGTTAAAGTGGACTGCGGAACGGTTGTGATACAAAATGAAGGACAGCTTCCTGGTCCGATCCTGATTAAAATATGCGATATTCTCGCGATAGGGCTTGGTGATTTTTTTGCTCAAACCGCTACGGCCAATCAAGATTCGTGCTTTCTGGAAACACAAAAGAAAACATGCAGGACGTGCGATTGCCCCTGCTCAGAATCGATCTGTGTGAAAGACCTAAGAGAACAGCTTCAATCCTGCGTGCAGCGTCAAGTGACAATTTTCTTCAGCAGCTTGAACTTTCAAGGGCTGCTAAAGCGTGTCGAATGTGGTGTAATTGTCTTGAACGTCACGTCCATTCCATTCGGCCCGCCCATTATCCCGATCGATTTTATCATTCCGATCTGCCAAATTTCGGTTGCGGCCCCGTTTTTAACTCAAGGGACGGCAGCAGCTGCATTAACAGGATGCGCTCAGTACCTTGTGCAGAACGAAGAACAAACGTGTCATTGTGAGTGTGTAGAGGACAGCTGCACGATTTCGTTAAGAAAAGAGCTGACTAAGTGTACAGGCAAAAGAGTCACAGTGTTCTTAAAAGAAGCGGCTAACTTAAACGGCATCATTAAAAAAGTGAACTGCGGCACCCTGCTTTTTGAATCTACAGGTGGCCCAGTCCTCATCCCGCTTTGCGTCATAACCGCAATAGCCGCACAGCAACCTGCAACTCCAGCGGCAGGAGCTCTAACAAGCTTCATCTCATCTCAACTATCACTCGCCGCTTTCTTTCCATCAACAAACGAATAACCAAATACAGAATCCCTTTTTTCAGGGATTCTTATTTTTTAGCATTTTGTTAAAATTGGTTCAGCATTTTTAAATCCTTTAAAAAAAGCTTTTGTCTAATTATTTATTGCCCGCGGAAAGCGTGCGCCTGTAATGGAGATCAACCGCTACGCAGAAATCTAAAAGCATCAATGCTTGACACTCGTATGAGTTTCAGTCCTTAACCGTTTCTTTAAATAAAAGTGTGAAGGTTATACATATAGGGTACAAGTGTAGAAAAGAGGTTATGCGAGGAGAGAAAGAGAATTGGTAAAAAACACGCTTTCACTTCCAATACATGAAGCTGTTTCCACAAATTTGAACATTTTTTGACTAAAGTGTGAAGAAGTTGTGAGCTTTCTTTGAAATTCTCGTGACACTTGTGTATACGCTGCGATTTTTATGATAACGTTTGGTACGATGTTAGCAGTTAGGTATATGTACTTAAGTAATTGCTTTTGTGATGTAATTCACAAGCGTAGGGGCATAAGTGGCTCCTAGGCTGAATAGCTGGATATAGAGAAAGGAAGGTGGACCTGGTGATGCGACGGTTGAAGCCGTTTCTTACATTAGGATTATTGACGGCCGTCTTGTTTTTGAGCGGCTGCAGCAGTGACATGGCGATCTTGGATCCAAAAGGACCAGTTGCTGCAACACAGAAAGATCTTATTTTGCTTTCTATCGGATTTATGCTGTTTATTGTAGCAGTTGTCTTTATTTTGTTTACAGTGATCGTCTATAAATATCGGGAGAAGCCAGAGAATGAAGGCTACAAGCCGCCTGAGATGGAAGGCAACTTGAAGCTTGAGATTCTGTGGACTGTGATTCCGATTATTATCGTAACGATGCTAGCAATACCAACGGTCAAGGCAATCTACACGCTGGAAGAACCGGCAAATGAGAAGAAGCCTCTCGTTGTTCACGCTACGTCTGTTGACTGGAAATGGGTGTTCACATACCCAGAAGAGAACATTGAAACGGTGAACTACTTATATATTCCGGAAGACCGCCCGGTTAAGTTTAAGCTAACATCTGCTGATTCTATGGCGGCGCTTTGGATTCCGCAGCTTGGCGGACAAGAGTACTCGATGGCTGGCATGCAGACGGAAATGTACCTGCAGGCAGATGAGCCAGGAAAATATAAAGGGCGCAACGCCAACTTTACAGGCGAAGGGTTCACACCGCAGCAGTTCATCACAACGGCTATGACGGAAGAAGACTTTGAGAAGTGGGTAAAAGAGGTGCAGCAAACGGCTCCTAAACTCACGCAAAAGCAATACGATAAGCTGATGCTTCAAGGCGAATCTGAAAAGATGACCTTCTCATCGACTCACCTGAAGTGGGTTGACCATGCGAAAGACGCCGAATATGCGATCAAAGCACGCGAGCGCCAGGGGCAAGTACCGCTAAACCCTCACAGCCGCGAAGCAAAAGAGAAACGCAAACAAATAGAAGAGGAAGCCCGGAAGCAATCAGAAGCCGAAACAGGTTCAGATCATTCCGGATCCCACTAAAGAGGGGAGGCAGCACATATGAAATGGGATGAATTTTTCGTCACCGGCGACCCGCTCATTTACGGCGCGGACGCATCGATCGCACTTACAACGATCGGTATCATTTTTGCACTAACATATTTCAAAAAGTGGGGCTGGCTCTGGAGAGAGTGGCTCACGACTGTTGACCATAAAAAACTAGGCATCATGTATATTATTGCGGCTGTCCTCATGCTTTTCCGAGGCGGTGTCGACGCACTCCTTATGCGTGCGCAGCTCACCGTCCCTGACGGAAAGTTTTTGGACGCACAGCACTATAACGAAATTTTCACAACACACGGTACGATCATGATTCTTTTCATGGCGATGCCGTTCGTTATCGGTTTAATGAACGTCGTCGTACCGCTCCAAATCGGAGCGCGTGATGTTGCGTACCCATACTTGAACGCTGTTTCATTCTGGACGTTCTTTATCGGGGCGATGCTGTTCAACATCTCGTTCGTAATCGGCGGATCACCATCAGCCGGCTGGACAAGCTACATGCCGCTTGCCGGAAATGAACTGAGCCCGGGGCCAGGTCAGAACTATTACCTGCTCGGTCTTCAGATCTCTGGTATCGGTACACTCTTAACAGGTATCAACTTCCTGGTTACGATTTTAAAAATGCGTGCGCCAGGCATGACGCTTTTCCGCATGCCAATGTTTACTTGGTCCACGCTTATCACAACAATCATCATCATCTTCGCATTCCCGATCCTTACAGTCGCGCTTGCGCTGATGACATTCGACCGCTTGTTCGGAAGCCACTTCTTTACACTGGCTGACGGCGGTATGCCGATGCTTTGGGCGAACCTTTTCTGGATTTGGGGACATCCTGAAGTGTATATCGTGGCACTTCCTGCATTCGGTATTTTCTCTGAAATTATCGCAACGTTCAGCCGTAAGCAAATCTTCGGCTATAAAGCGATGGTTCACTCTATGGGTGCGATTTCAGCACTCAGCTTCGTTGTATGGGTTCACCATTTCTTTACGATGGGTGCCGGAGCAGGCGTTAACTCGTTCTTCTCGATTACAACGATGGCGATTGCGGTTCCAACAGGTGTTAAGATTTTTAACTGGCTATTAACGATGTACAAAGGCCGCCTGCAGATGACGGTTGCGATGATGTGGTCATTAGCCTTCATCCCGAACTTTGTTATCGGCGGTGTAACAGGGGTCATGCTCGCCATGGCTGCAGCCGACTATCAATATCACAACACGTACTTCCTAGTGGCGCATTTCCACTATGTACTCATTTCAGCGACTGTGTTCGCATGTTTCGCTGGACTATATTACTGGTATCCGAAAATGTTTGCTCACAAGCTGAACGAACGTCTAGGAAGATGGGCTTTCTGGCTGTTCGTAGTCGGATTCAACCTGTGCTTCTTCCCAATGTACTTCCTAGGTCTCGACGGAATGCCTCGCCGTATTCACACATACAGCTGGGCGGACGGCTGGTTTGATCTGAACGTGCTTGCAACGATCGGCGGAGCGCTAATGGGCTTCGGGTTCATCGTTCTTGTATACAGCATCTACTACAGCTTCCGTTATGCGAAAAGAGAAACAGCGAATGACGTATGGGGATCTGGACGCACACTTGAGTGGGCGACACAGACTCCGGTTCCTTTCTATAACTTCTCTGTTGTACCTGAAGTTAAAGGATGGGATACAGTTTGGACGATGAAAGAAGAAAAGAAATCGTTCAAGCCCCGCCTTGCTGATCTGAAGAAGATTCACATGCCAAGCAACTCCGGCAAACCGTTCTTGATGGGTATTTTCTTCTTCATCGCAGGATTCGGTATGGTATTCGCCTGGTGGCCGATGGCGATCATCGGCGGTATCGGGATCGTGGCATTCTTGATTGCCCGATCGTTCGACTATGACGATGGATTTTATGTATCTGTTGAAGAAATAAAAGAAACAGAAAAGATTACGGAATAAGGAGGCGTGGAAAATGGGTGCTCATAATACTACAATCGATCCAAACACGCCGATGGAATACCAGACGGAAACAGGACGCTTAAACATCTTAGGCTTCTGGATTTTCTTAGGGGCGGAAATCGCGCTTTTCGCGACGCTTTTCGCCACCTATCTAGTCCTGTTCAGCCGTACAGCAGGAGGCCCGACACCGGGTGAACTGTTTGAAATTAAAGGCGTGATGCTTCAAACGTTCTTGCTCTTAACATCAAGCTTTACATGCGGCATCGCGATTCATGAGATGCGCCGACATAACCTTAAGGGCCTTTACACATGGATGATCATTACCTTGGCGCTTGGCCTTGGATTCCTCGGCCTTGAGATATATGAGTTCGTTCACTATGTGCATGAAGGCGCGACGATGCAGACCTCTGCATTCTGGTCTGCTTTCTTCGTACTTGTCGGCACACACGGTGCCCACGTTACACTTGGTATCGGATGGGTTATCCTCATTCTGATTCAGCTGAAAATGCGAGGATTGAATCCAGCAACATCGAAAAAAGTATTTATCGTCAGCTTGTACTGGCACTTCCTCGATGTTGTGTGGATCTTCGTTTTCACAGCTGTATACCTTTACGGCATGATGGAGCCATCAATGGGAGGAGGCATGCACCATGGCTAATCCGAATAAACGTTTTCCAATGAGCCACGTGATTGGTTTAGTACTCTCGATTGTGATGACACTGGCAGCTGCTTGGGCAGCCCTTGAGTCAGATCTTTCACGTACCGTGGTCCTCGTTATCATTGTGGTTCTTGCCATCCTTCAAGCCATGCTCCAGCTTTTCATGTTCATGCATATGACGGAAAGCGAGAACGGTGTATGGCAGACGCTTAATATAGCTTATGCATTCTTTATCGCTATAACCGTCGTTGCTGGATCCGTCTGGGTCATGTACTTCGGCATTCACGGTTATCACTAATGAGAAAAGCCGCTGCAAAAGTGAACGTTCACTTTTGCAGCGGCTTTTTATTATTTGTGTGATTAGTGGTTGGCGTGCATTTTGTTAAAAGTGGCGCGAGAGTACAGGTGTTGTTTAAGAACCCGCTCGCAAGTGAAGCCAAGCGGCGCGCAATAGCTTAACGGCGCGAATGAGAAGTCGATCGGCGCGCAAATCTATGGAACCGCTCGCAATTTTTTATTATAGCGCGCATATCAAAAAATTGGCGCGGAAGGAGTTGGATAGGCCAACGTTAATAGTTCAAAACTGACGTTGCCTTCATCCGGCACGAATGAATAAAAAATACGCTCGTATCTTGTCAGGAATAGCGCGGAATCGTCTTAAAAGGCTGTCAAACGGCGCGCATTTTTTAGGTAAAAGGCAATCGTCTTTCAAAATATTAAAGTGATGGCATGTTGCTCGGCATAGCCGCTTTCTTCGTATTGTTGACGTTCCAGGCGAGCATCGTCACACTGTCTGTTCCTTTATTGTACTGCACATCCTCGAGCAGCGACTGTACAGCTTCATCGTTTTTCCTATCCTGAAAACGTTTATAGATAATATTGTGATCTGTAAAGGGTTCATTCGGGCATTCCACGAGTCCATCTGTTGTCAGTAAGATCAAATTGTTTCCTTGCCTCAATTCACGACGTCCTGTCGAATAGCACGGAACTTCCTGATCAAACGTGTTCACTTGGCCGATCCATTCATAAAAATTACGTGTGTTCAATTGCTGCTGACCGAGCGATTTCAGCTCATCAGCAAACAAAAAAATAAGGTTATCTCCGACTGAAAACCACCATAAATAATTACTTTTACGAACAGCGATCAAACAGGCCGTCTCGCCTTTAATTTGAGAGCATTTCTCTTTAAATGCAGGAGATTGAAAGATCGATACGATTCTTTCTTCAAGCATGGGTAGGCAGGACTGCGCCGGCTGATTTAACAGCACATGAAGTGATTCCCGTTCCTTTTCCAGGGCATCCAAGACGATTTCTGCACTTTGCGCTGTATTGTGCGCATCTAAGATCATAGTGAATTCCCATTCATACTCTTTATTGCACCACACTAAGCAGCCGTCTTCGTTCTTTTTAGCTCCCGCAGCTGTATGGCCGCCATATCGACCTATCGTGACACAGCCAGCTTTCGTCACTGCCGGAGAATCAAGCAAAGTCTCTTCACTGCCGACCCAGCTGAAAGAAGTTCGCAGCAACTCCATTCTTTCACCCCATCTTTTCAATTTTTTACAAGTATATCTTAAGTAATCGATTTGTGAAAGATGAAGTTATGTCATAATTTGAATTAGAAGGGAGTTGATTTTATTGCTTCATCATATTGAACTATATGTATCGGATTTGAAGAAGACAAGAGCGTTCTGGAGCTGGCTGCTGCAGGAGCTGAAGTACGAGCTGTATCAGGAATGGGAGATGGGCTTCAGCTACAAGCGGGACCACTTTTATATCGTGTTTGTTCAGACAGAGGACAGGTTTATGGATGTACCTTATCACCGGTGCAGGGTGGGGCTTAATCATCTAGCTTTTCATGCAGAATCGAAAGAGCACGTGGAGCATTTGACGATGATGCTAGAAGAGAAGGGAACAGGAATCTTATACCGTGACCGTCACCCTTACGCGGGCGGTGAAGGGTACTACGCGCTATTTTTTGAAGATCCTGACCGGATCAAGGTAGAAATAACGGCTCCTCCAGAGCAAATAAAAACTCCCTGAAAATCAGGGAGTGGGATATTAATCAATAATCGAATCCTTTTCGAGCTTTTTCTTTTTAAAGTACGGCCCTGCAAAAATCAAGACTGCCGCAATGTGAGCAAAAATAACGTTTGCGACGAAGATGCTGATAAACATCGTGTGCATCATCGGGCTTAAGTCAGCATTTGTCATATGAAGGATAGCGTAAAGCCAAATTACCGCAATAAATGGCATCTGCATGATCGCCATTTTCTTGCTTTCCGTCCAAAGAAACAATGGTGTAGCCGTCGCAATGAATAAGTAAAGTACAAATACGTCCATGGTGAGTCAACCCCTCTCTGTAATGGTACCGCTTACAAATTTGACGATTTATCGTCTTATTTGTGAACATTCTGTTACAACTAGTATACCACAAGAATTTTATATTGACACATGGTTTTGTGAAAAAAGGACAAATCTTTCAAGTAATAGGAAAAACCCCCTTTCCTTGAATTCGTGAAAGGGGGAGTAACATCTCGTCAAAAATAAAAACAACGCACACATGACGTGCGCGCTGCTCGTTAAAGGGGATAAATCCAAAACCGCTCTTTCTTCGCCCATTCGTACATGGCGGGATCTTGTTCAATGGCTTTAATCAGCCAGTCTGTCTGAGATTTATGTGCTTTAATGCAATCCATCTTGCGTTCGAAAACATCTGCCACATCATTCACAATATGAGGCTTGCCAATCCCTTCTTCTGTATCCCGTGCGAACGCGACACAGTGAAGTTCCGGCCTATCATTCTCCGGCAGAAGGCGCATAGCATGCACAACCGCCTCTGCCGTCGCCTCGTGATCAGGATGTACACTGTAACCTGGGTAAAAGGTGATGACACGGGTGGGTTCCACCTCGGCGATCACTTCTAAAAGACGTGCGGCAATGAGATTGCGGTCCTCAAATTCAACGGTTTTATCACGGTATCCGAACTTTCTTAGGTCTGTGATTCCGATCGCTTTACATGCCGCTTCCAGCTCGGTACGACGAATTTCAGGCAGTGATTCGCGAGTCGTAAAAGGTGGTATGCCCATGTTCCGGCCCATTTCGCCGAGTGTCAGGCAAACATAGGTGACACTGACTCCTCTGGCAGTCAGCTGAGCGATCGTACCGGCTACTCCAAAGGCCTCATCGTCTGGATGCGGAAAGATTACTAATACATGTTCCTTCATCATTGTGCCTCCTTATTCAAACGGATGGCGGCTGATCTGAAGCGCCACAGCCAGCTTGCCTTCCGCATCATGTCCGGCAAGCAGCAAACGCCCGCTGCTGTCCAGCTCCCAATGTGTGAGCCCTTCTGCGTATATCCATCCAAGCTCTATTTTAAGGCCAACCCGGTATGGGCCTGTGCCTGTTATCTTGCCAGAATCAAAGTTCACCCTGCCGTTGCGTATATAGGCGTTGACGGTCAATACTTTTTCATTATTATGGTTGGCATATGCGCCGTTCGTCGTTTCAAGGTGAAGGTAAACATCCTCGCCGAAAAACTGTTCGATAACCGGCTGCACTAGCTCCAGCGTAATCGGCTGCATGCAGTCCACTCCCTCTTTATCTCATTACTATTATTATAAGGGAAAAGCCTTCAAATCCCTATCAATCTGCTTTCCATATCATATTGGGTGGCATTCACTTGGGTGAAAAAAAACCTGAAGAAGCTCAAAATGAGAATGCTTCTTCAGGCAGATTTCATGAATATTATTTACCGCTGCGGTACGCACCGTGCCATGTCGGACCGACATATTCATTAAGCGGAAAGGATTCTTTAATCGCAGCCGTCACAAATTCTTTCGCAGTATAGATGGCGTCTTTCGGGTGTGCGCCTTTCGCAAGCTCTGCAGCAATAGCAGCAGAGAACGTGCAGCCTGCGCCGTGCGTATAGCTTGTGTCAATGCGATCCCCTTCTAGGATCTCAAAGTTTTCCCCATCATAAAGCAGATCAATGGCTTTTTCGTGCTCAAACTTTCCTCCAGCGGTAATGACAACGAACTGTGCACCGTTCTGCTGAATTTTTTGAGCCGCTTCTTTCATTTGATCGATGGTTGTAATAGGCTCCATGCCCGCAAGCTGTGCAGCCTCAAATAGATTTGGTGTGACCACTGTCGCTTTTGGAACGAGAACGTTCTGCAAGGTGTCAGCCAGTTCTGGGTGAAGCGGCTCTGCGCCTTTGCACACCATGACAGGGTCAATCACGACATTCTTTAAATCGTGCTTGTCAATCGCTTCTGCTGTTGCTTTGATCACTTCAACCGAAGCCAGCATTCCTGTTTTCAATGCATCTGCCCCAATTCCTGTTATCGTTGTTTCGAGCTGAGCTTTAAACAAATCGATAGGAAGAAGGAACACCTCATGAAACCATTCGCGGTGAGGGTCTTGAGCCACGACAACATTGAGGGCTGTCATGCCGTAGACACCTAGCTCCTGAAACGTTTTTAAATCGGCTTGAATGCCTGCGCCTCCGCTCGTGTCGGATCCTGCAATCGTTAATGCTTTATATTTTGACATAATAAAAAGCTCCTTTTCTACTTGAAATAATGTCTGTTATACCGATTATAACAAAAACAGGAGAAAAATGAGTATGAGTAGAAGTGAAAGGGTAATAGAGAGTACGGAGAGGATGAGCGCCATGGATTTATTTTTTCATATGGCAGAACAGAAGATAAAAGAGGCAGAACGTAAAGGCGTGTTTGACGATCTTCCTGGTAAAGGGAAACCTTTAAAGCTCGAAGATGATTCTTCTGTGCCAGCAGAGCTAAGGGCGTCTTATAAGGTTCTGAAGAATGCAGGCATGGTGCCGGCAGAAGTGCAGCTGAAAAAGGAAGTGCTGAAGATTGAAGATCTGCTTCAATGCTGCACGGCGATGGACGAGCAGGAACGTCTGAAAAAACAGTTAAATGAAAAAACATTGCGTTTCCAAGAGCTGATGGAACGGAGAAAAATCAGCCAGTCACTCTGGTCTCGCTATGGGACACAAATTAACAGAAAGTTTTGATAGGACAAAAGACTCAATTCTTAGTTGACGAACGGTGTTAGCACTGATAGAATTCTCTTCATATTGTTTTTTTGATATAAAATGGACCTTGTATAAATCCGGGAATATGGCTCGGAAGTTTCTACCAAGCTGCCGTAAAAAGCTTGACTACAAGATTAGATAGGCAGACTCTGCTGCTGTTCTTTTTTTGTATGATAAGCGTTAGTTCTGGCCAACTTGCCAGGCTAAGGCTTTTTCTTGTTTTTAAGGTCCTGTTTAAACAGGAGGAATACTATATGAAGAAATACTTTCAATTCGCTGAGAGAGGCGCAACGTATCGCAAGGAAACACTTGCAGGAATTACAACGTTTCTCTCGATGGCGTATATTCTAGTCGTCAACCCCATCGTGCTGAGTGAGGCTGGCATGGATAAGGGCGCCGTGTTCACCGCCACAACCGTCACGGCCATACTCGGTACGTTGCTGATGGGGCTGCTGGCCAATTATCCAATCGGCATTGCATCAAGCATGGGTCTCAACTCGTTCTTCACCTACTCGGTAGTGATCGGGATGGGCATACCGTGGCAGACCGCGCTTACAGGCGTCCTCGTCTCGGCTGTCTTGTTCGTCATTCTCAGTCTCTTAAAGATTCGAGAAAAAATCATAAACACCATTCCGTCTGATCTAAAATATGCGATTGCAAGCGGGATAGGATTTTTTGTAGCCTTTATCGGGCTTAAAAATGCTGGCATCATCGCTGGCAATGAAGCTACGTTCGTATCATTGGGTAGCTTAACCGATCCGCCTGTTGTGCTTGCATTATTCACGTTTATCATAACAGCTGTGATGCTCGTAAAAGGAGTAAGAGGAGCCATTTTTTACGGCATGGTTATCGGAACCGCTACGGGTATGCTCACAGGACTTATCGATAAGCCGGCGAGTGTGATCGGTTCTGTCCCGAGCCTTGAACCAACATTTGGCGCAGCATTTGAAAACATGGACAAAGTGCTCACTCCCGATCTGCTTGCCGTCATCTTTACATTCTTGTTTGTCGGTTTTTTTGATACCGCTGGTACGCTGATTGCCGTAGCGAGCCAAGCCGGCTTAATGAAAAACAATGAGATACCGAACGCAGGAAGAGCGCTGCTGGCTGATTCCTCTGCTTCTGTGATCGGTTCTGTTCTTGGAACAACGACAACAGCATCGTTTATTGAGTCCTCAGCAGGCATTGCCGCAGGCGGTCGAACAGGCTTTTCATCTGTCGTTATTTCCGCCTTGTTCACACTTTCCTTGTTCTTTTCGCCATTGTTGTCGGTCGTCACGGCAGAGGTGACGGCTCCTGCCATCATTATAGTAGGTGCCCTGATGGCAAGTGAGATTCGGCACGTGAACTGGTCGAGAATCGAGATTGTAATACCGGCGTTCGTCACCATCATTATGATGCCGCTCACGTTCAGTGTTGCGACAGGAATTGCATTAGGATTTATCCTTTACCCAGTCACCATGGCTGCATTGAAAAAGCATAAAGACGTTCATCCAATCATGTATGTACTCGGCGCAATATTTATCTTGTACTTCGTTTACATTTCATAACAAAGAAAGCCTGCACAAAGCCTTCGCTTTGTGCAGGCTTTCTTTGTGTCTGGTATCTTGGGGTCCGGTACCATTTTTAAAATTCGCCGATACAGAGCTAGAAATGGAAAATGGTACCGGACCCCGAATCATGTGTTGACATAAAACGACTTCTCCTTTATTATAGGGTACTGTACCAACACGCTTCAACGCGTAAAAGCGTTTAAGTGTGTTGGTGAATGTACCCATTCCATTTAACAGCAAGATGAAGGAGAGATAGATATGAACAGCAGGATTTCTGCACCAGGGTTAATCGCGGTATTATTTTTGTTATTCGGCATCATGTTTTCAAGTTTGGTGCTATTAAAGGTGGAGCCGCATGTTCCGCTAATGATTTGTGTCATTGTTCTTGGAGCGTTTGGCATGATGAGCGGGGCAGGTTGGAAAACAATTGAAAAAGGACTAATACAAGGCATTACGAGCGGATTATCTCCTATGCTCATTTTATTAGTGATCGGTTTCGTGATCTCCAGCTGGATGATGAGTGGAACGGTTCCGACTCTGCTGTATTATGGAATGGATTATATTCAGCCTGAATGGTTTGCACTCAGTGCTTTGTTTATTACGATACTCGTTTCAACTTTTACAGGAAGCTCATTTACAACAATCGGTACCGTCGGAGTCGCACTCATGGGCATTGGCCATGTAATGGGAGTGAATCCTGGTATTGCAGCCGGAGCCATTGTCTGCGGTGCGTGCTTCGGTGATAAGATGTCGCCGCTTTCTGATTCCACAAATCTAGCGCCAGGAATTACAGGCGTGAACATGTTCACCCACATCCGCCATATGATGTGGACGACTATACCAGCTTTATTCATTACGGCTGTCGTTTTCTTTTTTATTGGAAAGGAAGACGTTGCAGGAAATGCAGCAGAGCTGGAAAACATTCGCCAGACGCTTAAAACACAATTTCCAATCAGCGGGCTGACGCTTATTTCACCGCTCGCTGTGATGATTCTCGCTTTCATGCGCAAGCCAATCGTCCCGACACTGCTGGCTGGTGTCGCGCTTTCTACCATAACAGCGTTTGTGTTAGTGCCCGACCTAACACTCGCCAAAGCAGTGAACGTCCTGCAAAATGGTCTTCAGATGCAAACAGGCAATGCAGCGGTTGACAGCATCGTAAACAAGGGCGGATTGATTCCAATGATGTGGTCGATCTCCTTGATTATGATCGCGCTCTCGCTCGGCGGGTTGTTTCAAGTGCTGGGAATCTTTGAAAGATTGATAAATGCGATCGAGCATAAGCTTCATAAAGCAGGAAACTTGATCGCAGCGACAGTCGCCTCTTCTATCGGCGTGAATGCACTGACAGGAGAGATGTACTTGTCCATCATGCTGCCTGGACAGGCGTTCAAGCAGCATTATGAAAAAGCAGGCGTACCTTTGAAAAATCTATCACGTACACTGGAGGATGCAGGAACACTCGTGAATCCGCTCGTACCTTGGAGTGTGAGTGGCGCGTTTATCGCCGCCACGCTGAATGTACCTGTGCTGGATTACGTTCCATTCGCCATTATGCTTTGGCTGTCTCCGCTATTCGCGCTGTTTTTCGGATACACCGGAATTAGTCTTGGTTTAAAAAAGAAACAAACCAAGGAAGGTCAAGCAGCGGCTTAAATAAATGATATAGACAGTAATATGAAAAGTCCCTCATCATGTAGGGGCTTTTTTATTTAGTAATGATAATTCGTAAGTAAAATCCTGGCGCGCAATCACTTCTGCAAAATATATCCTTTTATTATGGGGCACCTGTATAATTAAATTGACAGGAGGTATTAAGATGAAACAAATCATACAATCTACAAATTTTCCCAGAACAAAGTCTTCACTCATACGCGACTTGAAAGAACTTGGCGTAAAAAAAAGAATGACACTTATCGTGCATTCGAGCCTGAAATCAATTGGCTGGACAGTAGGCGGAGCCGGCGCAGTTGTAGAGGCTCTAATGGATATCGTGACGGAAGAAGGAACGATCGTCATGCCTGCACACAGCGGTGATTTATCCGATCCGTCACATTGGCAGAATCCCCCCGTACCGGAAAGCTGGTGGCAGACCATCAAGGACGAGATGCCTCCGTTCAATCCGGATACTACACCTACATGGTTTATGGGGCAGATCGCGGACATGTTCCGCTGCTATCCTGGTGTAAAGCGCAGTAATCACCCGACGTTGTCCTTTGCGGCATGGGGAAACAAACGTGATGAGATATTAAACGATCACGCCTATGACTTAGGATTGGGAGAAGAATCTCCGCTTTCGAGAATATATGACGTTAACGGATTGGTGCTGTTGCTCGGTGTCGGATACGACAGCAACACGTCCATGCACCTTGCCGAGCACAGAGCACCAGGCTTAGAGCTAGAATGGTCGGGCAGCCCGGTCATGGAAAACGGCAAGAGAATTTGGAAAAGCTACAAGCGTGGCGTGTATGCGGACGATCTTTTTCCTAAGATAGGTCAAGCTTTCGAGCAATCCTATGACGTTCATAAAGGTAAGATTGGTTCGGCGGATAGTGTGTTGATGAATCAACGAGAGCTCGTTGATTTTACCGAATCGTGGCTAAGGAACTATTATCAGAAAAATTCTTAATAGGCTCAAACAGGTTTATGACTCCCGAAGAAAAGGAACTTCACTACCGTATAAAATTTTTCTACGGGAGGCGTTCGTATGAAGTTGAAGGATATTATGACAAGCAGCATTGAAACGTGTGAGCCTAGTACGCCCATTCAAGAGATAGCTGGATTGATGAAGTCTCTTGAAGTCGGTTCTATTCCCGTTTCTGTAAATGGCGAACTCATCGGGATTGTTTCAGACCGTGATATTGTGACTCGCTGTGTAGCAGAGGGAAACATCGAAGGATCGGCGCGCGATGTGATGTCCAGTAATCCCATATCAGGACAGCCAGATATGTCGATTGAAGATGCACAGCGGCTGATGTCTCAGCATCAGGTTCGCCGTCTTCCTGTGCTGGAAAACGGAAATGTGATCGGCATCGTTTCATTAGGCGATCTCGCAGTAAAAGACTATGACAACAAGAAAGCAGGAGATGCGCTTACGGAAATCTCCAAATCTTAATCATCATCAGAAACCGTTCCTCCTAGAGGGATGGTTTTTATTATCTCTAAATAATTTTCTGCACATTCAAACGTTTACGAATATTTTAAAGTGGTACATTACATCCATAGTCGAAAATATTCTGCCATAACAAAGGCAACCTGGAGGTAATAAACGTATGGGAAAAAGCATCGTAGGTGTTTATGAGACAAAGGACGAAGTAATCGAAGCGGTTTCTGAGCTAACGCAAAAAGGGTATAGCCAGGATGACATTCTTGTCTATACGAATGGCGAAACGAAGGAATATATGAACTTTGATAATGATGCAGCAGGGTATGAAACATCGCGACGAGGAGTGGAAGAAGAATCATTTCTTGATAAGCTGAAAAATACGTTTACAGAAGAAACAAAGCATTCTACCACTACAGAAGAGCAGCTGAAGAGCATGGGAATTGCTGATGGAGATGTTATCGCTCATTCTTCTCATCTGGAAAATGGTAAGATTGCCGTTATAGTGGATGACAACACGACGCTCGAAAGCTATAGCGACACGAACGTTAACCAAGAATTGCTGAATCAAGAAAAAAGCTACACAGGAACGGACGATTTATACAATAAGGATACAGAGGAAGAACGAATCAGGCTGCGCGAGGAGCAGCTCGATGTCCAGAAAAATACGGTTCAAACAGGGGAAGTAGACATTGAGAAAACAGTTGAATCCCGTCAAGAAACAGTCGAAGTGCCGGTGAAAAAAGAAGAAGTGTACATCGAGCACCGTTCTGTTAACCAAGATCAGGACTATGATGGAAAACCAATCAATGATGGTGAAACGATCAGAGTTCCCATTCGTGAAGAACAAATTGAAGTGACGAAAAAACCTGTCGTAACAGATGAAGTCGTCATCGGCAAAAGAACGGTCGAGGAAACGAAGCAAGTGTCCGATACGGTGAAGAAGGAAGATTTGCTCGTTGATGGGGAAGAAGCTACTTCACGCAATAATGAACGCTACAATAAAGATTAATAATGAAAAGAAGCGGTGCCGCATCTACTGCGGTACCGCTTCTTTTCAATTAACTGATGGTAATGACTTCATGCTTGGCGGCAAGCTCCACAAAATGCCCCATGCTCGAGATCTCGCCTGCCGTCAGCTCGTTTTCAACACCGTAATAGTCCACGCATGTCTTACATGCATAAACGCTAACCCCTTTTTCTTGAAGCTCCTTCGCATGAAGAGAAGTCATAGACTGATTGGTGAGACAAAATACACCGCGGTTCATGAAAAAAACTGCGACTGGCAGTTCCAGCTGCTGCTTCAAAACTGTAAAAAACGTCTCCATCACCGTTTCGCCTAGCTCTGTCTCCCCCTTGCCAAACACATCTGACGTCACAAGAATCACTTTATTTTTCATCATGGCACCTCGTTTACTTTATTTTTTACTAACCATCTTACCATAAAGAAAATTTGGCTGACGCCAAGCGTTAAAGTCAGCCTTAGTTGCCCTTACACTATGTACGTTAACTTTTTTGCCGCGGCGAGTCATCATCTTACAAAAAAGCTATGCTTTCCTATAGTGTTAAAAAAACCTTCATTCAGGGAATGAAGGTCACTGTTCGTCTTCTATTTCAATATCAATATAGTTAGGCAGTGCTTTTTTAGGGATGGCTATTTTGAGGACACCATCACCGAATGTGGCGCGCAAGTCTTCCTGCCTTACACGGAATGGAAGTGGAATCACCCGTTCGATACGCTTTACTTGGCTGGCAGTCTGACGCGTCTTGTTCAGTGCATTTTCTAGCTGTGTCGTTTCATTCCGCTGAGCGACAATCCGGACAGCCTGATCGAACACTTCAAGTTGAATATCCTTCATCCGGTAATCTTGAAGGTGAGCTTGAATGATGTAAGTGTCTGGTGTTTCATCGGTTTCCACCATGAACGATAGATTCTCCATGATCTGCTTATATTGAATGAAGCCTTTATCCACCAGATCTTCAAATGATTTGAGCCAGCTTGAAAGAGAACGGTCGTTAAATGAAAGCATATCTTTAACCTCCCTAAAATGGTTTAAGCGTTGCCGGCGTTGTTAGAGTCAAACGCATCAGTATCGATCGTGTTCGTCCCGCTGATGACTGTAACGGTTTGAACAAAGTTTCCTGTATTTCCTCCTCCTGCACCACTGTACGTTTTACCGGTGCTTTTCGGATTAATGATAAAGCTGTCGCCAAAGTTCACCTGGCCGTTTGCGGAGTTGATGTTGATGGGTGCAACAATCAGTGAAGGCATGCGGTCTGCTCCTCTCCAGACTTTTCTGCATCATATGCTGCATGGCGCCCAAGTGTGACTGCTTAGAGTGAGTAACCTTTTCTGGGCTGTCGCATAGGATGATTACGGAAATGAAAAATAGGCGGGTGATATCCCATGCCGGCGATTGTAGGTTCCATTTCAATCAACTCAATCGGCAACAGCTCGGTGATGAATATTGGAGACGTTCAATCCATTAATCCGATCAGCTATGCGAAGACATATGCCGGTGCCGGGTCCTTTAATACGGGCGAGGCCGTTCATGTTCAGAATGGCTACAGCATGACGTACACATATGACGGCGACAACAATGACCAAAACATCGTGGCCAACAATTAATAATCCCTTTTGGAGAAGCATATATTTTCTTTTAGAGGGGTGTGTGCTTGATGAACGATCAGTTCAATGTGTACAGCTATATACAGCAAGTTCAGGAATTGGTTTCCGCACAAAATGAGCGGATTGCTCGATTGGAAGTCCAAGTAAAGGAGCTGTCAGGCCAGATTGCAGAGTTAAAATCGAAGCCTCCGCAGAATATTGAATATAAATTCGATCAGCTGAAGATCGAGAGGCTGGATGGAACACTTAACATTGGCATCACGCCATCATCTGATGATGCGAAGGATCTCGTTGAACAGTTTTCGGCAGGACAGAATACCATTTCCACCGGCAGTACAGAGTGGCAGACCTCAGATCCTTTTTTCAGTGACGTCAGGAGCGGTCTGGAGGACTATTTTAAAGAAGAGATCATTGCAGAAGTGAAAAAGCTGGAGAATGAAATGAAATTTCCACTTGAAGAGTCTTATCGTATCTTCATGGTGGAAGACATACAGCGGCAAATCCCTGAGCGTCTCGAGCATTACCGCATCAAATATGATCCGCAGGACGAAGAAGGCAAGCAGATGATTGTACAGAAAACAAAAGAAGATGTGATGAAGTCGATTACAGCCTTTATGGAGCATCTGAAAAAGAGCATGACAGAAGGTGGTGGAGAAAATGAATTTTCAAGTAACCAACATTGAATTAAATGTCGGCAGCATTGAAGTCGGCCGAGTTACTCTTTCTTCGCTCTTTATCATAGGAGATGCCGAAACGATCAGGATGGGAAGTCTCTTTGATACTCCGCCAGAAACGCTTGTAGTCGGTCCAGATCTGGTGCCAATTACAAGGGCAACATAATGAAAAGAACCTCTGTCGTCCATTCCGTAAATGTTAAAGTTCTAGATAGTGCGGCCGTTGTCGAAGCTGGTGACAGCGAGTTCATCAATAATGTTTCCTATGCGATTGCTCTGCAAAGGCAAAATTCACGGTTCGGTTCGCTGGATCTTCCTTTTGAAAAGTACAATGCCTTCACGTCGACCATACCCATTCCAGAAAATATATCTCCCGTAAGGAAAACAACATACAATGAACATCCATTTATTACAGTGGGTAACGTACGATCTACCGGTTTTGCCAACTCTGCCGTGTTCCACATTGGCAGCACAGGCGATGTGAGGATGGAATCACGCGCATTGCAGATCCGTAACTTTGTTAAAATGCCGCCAGGGGCGAAAGTGAGGGGCGGGCTATGAATCTATTTGTCAGCCAGAACATTGTGATACACCAGCTCAAGGTAGAGGGGATATCGAATTCTTCTGTGCTCCAGATAGGAAGCGCGGGGATGATTACACCGGTTTCGAATTTATACAATTCGGGTGGCTATACACAGACCGCCCCTCCTATTATCCCTGCACCACTGGTGCCGCTCGCACCTGCCACGTAAGAGAGGTGATGGACCGCCATGGACCAATGGAAAGATATGCTGGAGTGGAAGAAAATCGCGGATCAATATCTCGGCCAGTCTTTTTTTCATCCTCAAAACATGATGGACAGGACGAAAGAAGGCCAGTCCAGCAGTTTTGCCATGAACATTTACGAATCTCCGCACGAGCTGTTATGCGTGGCGGCCATGCCTGGAATTGAAAAGGACTCGGATGTTACCGTTACGGTAGAAAACCAGATGCTTAAGCTTTCCGGCCATGTAACCATTAAGAACGGCGTCTTTAAACCAGTGGTGGAAGAGTTTAGCGGTGGCGCGTTTGAACGTGAACTGCATTTGCCTTGTGCGGTAAGAAAAGAGCAGGTAAGTGCATTTTATCTAAAAGGATTTCTTTATATAAGGCTGCACAAGATGAAAGACCAGCATAGGCAGCCTACTAGGATTGACTGGAAACGGTTCGGAGAATGAGTGAATCAGTTGACAATAACTAGCAATCTTATTTAAAATGAAAGAAAGATGTAAGTCTATGAAAGGTACAGGTATATCGTCCAATGCGCAATTAACTCCTATTTTCTGGCACATGCTGAATATTTTTTCACATAGAACGCTAGATAGGATTTCTTTGCCCATTTTTCGATACGCCTGTTTTTTTATGCCCTTATTCTTGACGTTAAGGGATATTTTTGGCGTACTCTCGGCAACGGTCCTCTCTAGTCATGGGAGGTTTTTTTTATGTTATTGGAAATGTTGAATGTGGAGCATTCCATCAAAGGGGAATTGCTTTTCAAACAGGAACACCCTGTTACGGTATACCGAGGAGACAGGATCGGAATCGTCGGTCAAAATGGTGCAGGCAAGAGCACACTCATGAACATGATGACAGGAAGGGAAATGCCCGATAAAGGAAGCGTGACCATTCTCGGCACAACGGCGATCGCCGCACAGCTGGAAGATTATGATTATACGCTTTCTGCTAAGAGTGAAAGCATTTGGGGCATCGCACAAGTGGAAGAAGCCTTTATGAGCGGAGGAGAAAGAACACGCAGGAAAATTGCGGCTGCATTCGAAATCAACCCTGATATTCTGTTCCTCGATGAGCCGACAAGCCATCTTGACAGAGAGGGAACAGTTCAGCTTGAACGGGAACTCGTCCAGTTTCAAGGCGCGGTTCTCGTCATTTCTCATGACCGTGAATTTTTGGACAACGTGTGTTCATCCATCCTTGAGATAAATGACGGCAAGATCATGCAATATTCAGGCCATTATTCGGATTATAAAAAACAGAAACAGGCCGAGGAATCACGAAAGCAATACGAGTATGACGAATTTGTTAAAGAAAAAGCCAGGCTAACAGAGGCTATGAAGGAAAAGGAGAAGAAAGTAAAATCAATGAGCTCCAAGCCCACCAAGCTGAGCAACAGTGAAATGAAGCTTGGAAAAGGAGGATTTCAAAGCAAGAAAAAATCAATAGACAAGACGGTTAAGGCGATGGAGAAAAGAATTCATCGCTTGGAGGTGAAGGAAAAGCCTCATTTAAAACAGCCAATCGTGTTTGATATACAATCATTCGAACCCATTCATAGCAAAACAGCCCTTTCCATCGAACGGTTAACCTGTTCGGCTGGCAGCAGACGTATCCTAAACAACGTGACACTGCAGCTAAAACCTGGCCAAAAATGTGCCGTAACCGGGAATAATGGCACAGGGAAATCCACGCTGCTGAAGGCAGTTGTGCAAAACGATACTCCAGCGGTCCGCCTGTCTCTTCGTGCAGAGGTGGGATATTTCAGCCAGAATCTTTCTGTGCTCAATGAATCGCGGTCCATTTTGGAGAATGTGAAAGATACGAGCCCTTATAAGGAGGAATTCATTCGCACGGTGCTTGCGAGAATGCTGTTTAAAAGAGAGGACGTGCACAAGCCGGTTTCAGTGTTGAGCGGCGGAGAGCGGGTGAAAACAGCGCTCGCGAAGCTGCTCTTAGGAAGCTACAATTTCCTTGTGCTCGATGAGCCGACGAATTATCTCGACGTTTTCACCCGTGAAGCTCTTGAGGACGTTCTCGCCGCCTACCCAGGTACCGTATTGTTCGCGGCACATGACCGCTATCTTATTGAAAAAGTGGCAACGCACATCTTTTCTATCGAAAATGGTGTAGGGCACCTGGCAGCTGTCGAGGATATAGAAAGAAAAGCTGGTGGAAACACTGAAAGCAAAGAGGATATCCTTCTTTTAGAGATGGAATTGACGGATATCATCGGAAAGATTTCAACCGCAAAAACGGAGGAAGAGAAACAAGCCTTAGAAGAGCGTTATCATGCTTTGGTGCAAAGCATTCAAGGTTTAAAATAAAAGCGGCTGTAAAAAAACAGCAGGACAGCTGTCGATTTACTGTCCTGCTGTTTGTTGCTCATTATTCTTGTTTGATTGGGGGTTCTTCTTCATCCGTAATATTTGTTGTGGGTCCGATCTGGTTTAAGTCCGTTTCATCTGCAATTGATCCGCCCGCCATTCCTTCATTGATCATTCGGTCAATATCGAGATATAAACTTTCTTTTCCTTCATACGGTTTATCTTTATTAGCCATCCAAAACGCCTCCTTCATAAGAAAAGGATGTCCACTTTTTTATGAATTATAGCAGGGGGTCCGGTACACTCATCTTAAAAATGAGTGTACCGGACCCCTGTTAGTTAGGTTTACAACCAGCCATGCGCGGGAATAGATTCCGTGATACTAGCTGGGGGTGTGTGCCGTATGATTAACTATTATGAAGTGATTGAAAAGTATATTGAATTGATTCGAAAACGCCATTGGCGAGGAGAGCTGGCTGCTAAGCAATATAAGCGTAAGCTTGAGCTCATTCACTTATGGCTGATCCGTGATTCTGTTCAATCGTATGCCAGGTTTAAAAAATAAGACGAGAACACTTGACTTTCCTGCTTTTTGGCCGATATTCTACTCAGACAACAAGGTAACAGGAAGGTGCAGCATGACTAAGGTGAACCAAGATTACAATGAGACCCCATATTTTAGAACGTACGTAACGAACGTATTCTCCGTCCTGTTCGTTTTATATGGCATCGTTATGCTCGTTAACAAGCCTGTATGGGGAACGGTTATTGCCGTTTCAGGCGGTATTCTCTGGAGGATGAACAGCAGAGGAAGTAAGCTCAAGTCACTTGCTGTGCTCCTGGCGGGTGCGCTGCTTTTCCTTTTAATCAGCAGGCTGTTCTGGTATAACGGACTGCAAGTCATGAATACGTCCGTTTTGTTTGTTCTTCAGGCATTTTATTTTACGGGAACCGTGTTTGGGCTTGGATCACTCTATTCCGTATTGACCAGTATGGATAAGAGTGTGGAAAAGAGACCGATCTCCAAATATGTTGTACATGGCGTGTACTTTTTAACAGGACTTCTCATTCTGCCATATTGTCTTTTCTATTTTTATGGCATTATCATTTTTGAAGGAGTGCAGCCAGAGCTGCTGCTCCCCGTTGCTATTTTCTTTTGCTGGCTGCTTCTTTACATAGTTCAGACAACCATTTTCAATTGTTCAAAAAGGAAAGCATGGAGCGGCATTAGCCTGATCACCGTGCTTACATTATACGTGGTCACAAGATGGGCTGAAATCATATAAAGAAAGAGCCGCACCCGGGATTCCCGGAGTGCGGCTCTTTGCGTATTAGCGGTCCTTTAATTTTGCGAGAAGATTTAAAATTTCGAAGTACAGCCACACGAGTGTAAGCATCAAGCCGAATGCGCCGTACCATTCCATATATTTAGGTACTCGTTGCTCTGCACCATGCTCGATGAAGTCAAAATCAAGCACCAGGTTCAAGGCCGCAATACCGACGATAAACAAGCTGATTCCAATCCCGATCGGGCCAGATTCATGCAAATAAGGAATCGACATGCCGAAGAAGCTCATCACAAAGCTAGCCAGATACACGATGAAAATACCCATTGTCGCACCAAACACCATCAAACGGAAGTTGTGGGTTACGCGTATAATACGGAACCTGTAAGCGATCAGAAGGGCAAAAAGAGTGCCGAACGTCAGCATCGCCGCTTGAAGGGTAATGCCGCTGAACTGTGCTTCAAACTGTGCAGAAATACCTCCGACAGCCATCCCTTCAAGAGCAGCGTAAACAGGTGCAAGAATAGGAGCAGTCTTTGGTACGAAAATAACAATAAGAGCAGCAATCAATCCGCCAATCAAGCCAATCATCATCAAATGGCCAACAGGCTTGCCATCAAAGTACTGTCCCCAGGTGTAAAAGGCAGTACCAAGCAGGATCGCAAGCATGATGAAAGCCTTGTTTACCGTCCCGCCAAGTGTCATGGCTGAATCGCCGCCAAGACCCCTATGCTTTGTAAATGTTGAAGATTTTAAAGAAGGGTTTGCACTTCTCATAATACGTTCATTCCTCCTGAACTGATTAAGTATGTCTTAATACTACTATATACGGTACGAGACTGAAATGGTTTCAGACCATTAAAGTGTGCTATAGCCTTTGCTTTTCTTGAATGCCCTGCCCGTTAAAATATTCTTCGCATACCAGACAGGAGCAACGATCAAGTAGATAGGATTGGACAAGAATGATGGCTTTTTCCCTTCAAACATATGACCGATAAGCTGCAATATCCAACCGGCAACGAACATGGTAAGTGCAAGTTTCCATTGGAAAAAGAAAAGCGGAAGTGACACGATAATCATCGGTATGCCAATGGCATGGGTCGCTTTATTGAGGGGATGCTGATGATCTTCCTTGTATTGCTCGACAAATGATTTTTTTTCGCTCATGTGTAATTCATCCTTTTTCCTCTTTTCTTCGCGATTATTCATCCATTTCCTCTATAGCCATACAGGACTGATTGACTAACTTTGACGTTTACCGTCAAAAAAACCCAAGTTTACCTGTATTATTATGTTGAAACAGTTAGGCCGGACAAGTAAGGTTACACCTATTTTAAAAACATGAAAGGAGGTGAGTGAATGCGAATTTCGAGTCTTGTCATTCAAGGCTTGGTTGCAGGGACCATCCTGTTCCTTCCTTCTGTTGCGTTTGCCGATAAAGGCATTGATTCAGGAGAACAGGAGCGCGGCAGGAGCGGTTTCGCGAAGCAAAATGAAAACGCTGCTAATAAACCTGCGCCTCCAGGAAAATCGGTGAGTGATCAAGTGAAAAGTGCGGAACGCAAACAAGTTCCGGCAAAAAGGCCTGCAGGTCATAAAGGACCAAAGCAAAAAAGTGTTCCTGAGTCTGTAAAGCAAGCTGCACCCGCTTCCCAAAACGCAAAGAAAAAGGAACAACCGATTAAGAAACAAGTGCAAGCCCAACCAAAGAAAATACCAGCAAACGATTCCTTACATAAGCAAAGTGTGACGGCAGCAAAACGTGTACCATTGCAGCCGCTAGAGGAAGCACAAGCAACGATCGTGCCTCAGTCTAATAAAAAAGTGGAAGTGAAAAAGGCTCAGGTTATCTTTTCTGTGCCAGCGAAAAAGAGAGTGCCAGTTCCGGTACCAATCAAAAGCTCAAGTATCCCGCAGGATCAGGCCGTGCTGGTTCAAACACTGCAAACTCTTCAAGCATCCTCTAAAGACAAAGAACAAGGTGGAAAGTCCTCTTTATTTATGAAGGGAATGCTGATGTTTTCTGAAAAAGAAGATGAAAACGAACCGTTGCCGTCCTTTTTCTCACGGCTTGACTTGCTCCGAAATCAATGGGTGAATGCCCCGCCTTCAGAGCCGCCAAGATTTGCTCTTTTATTTTTCAGCTAATTGAACGTAAACCATGAAAAATGAAGGAGCGAAAAATGATGATGAAAAAAAATAACCGTGTTTTTGTTAGAACTCTTGTATTTGCAGGTGCACTAAGCCTTGCGGCGATCGTGGGTGCCGGAACAGCAGATGCTTCAGGCAATAAGCCTGAAGGGAAAGGCAAACCAGCTGCTGTTCAGCATGCCCACAAAGCACAGAAGCCTGCCGCAGCTAAGCCTGCTGCCAAGCCTGTAAAAGCTGAAAAGGCTGTGAAACCTGCCAAAGCATCGAAACCAGCAAATACAAAGGATAAGTCTCACTCACAAGCAGCAAAACATGCCAGCGAGAACGCGAAAAAGCATGCAGCGCCTCAATCAGCTGTTCATGCACCAGTCCCTGTCCCTGCTGAGCCGCCGGCTGCTCCTGTTGAAGAAGTAAAAGAGGAAGGGCCAGAGGTTGTGGTGGAAGCTCCTGTAGAAGAGCCGAAAGCACCTGAGGAGACGGAAGAAGTTGTCGTTCCTGCTCCAGAAGAAACTCAGCTGCCAACTGAGGAGGAAAAGGAAGAATCTGAAGAGCAAGATACCGACACACCTGAAGCGGTTATAAAAGAGAAGAAAGAAAAGAAAAAGAAAAAAGACAAAAAAGAGAAGAAAAAGAAAGCAAAAGAAACAGTGAAAGAAATTTCAGATGACGATGCTGTAAGGGAAGACGAAGGCTCTTCTGAAGAAGATACAGAAGAGGAAGAAGCTGAAAACGTGAACCCTTCGCTTCAAAACAAGGTCAACTCTCAAGCGGCAGAAAACGCTAGCGAAAATGCAAAAAAGCATGCCGCACCAAACTCTGCCGTACACGCGGTTGACGCTGCTCCAGTACAGGAAGCACCAGTAGTTGATGTCCCTGCTACAGAAGTACCAGCTGAAGAAGCGCCAGTAGCGGAAGTGCCTGCTGCAGAAACACCAGCTGAAGTAGCTCCAGTAGTAGAAGTTCCCGTTGAAAAAGCACCAGTAGTTGAAGTTCCAGTCGAGTCCCCGGCAGAAGAAGTACCTGCCGACAAGGAAACACCTCAAGTGGAAATTCAGCCAGTTACAGAAGTTCCAGCTCCTTCAGAAACGAAAGCTTCTGTTTCTCAGCTGAACAAATCGGCATCAAGTGCGGCTGCTCATGCGAGTGAATCAGCCAAAAAGCACGCTTCAGCCAACTCTGCGGTACTAGCCGTTCCGTCAGCTGATGAGGAAAAAACAGAACAGCTCTCAGAGGAAATCGAAATCATCACAGAGATGCCTGTTGTGGAAGAAGAGATTACGATCGAAGAAACAGTCGTCATTCAATAAAATGACATGACCATCCATTGTGCCTCGTGTGGCACAACGGATGGTTTTTTGTTTGCACTTTAAGAAAGCATAACTTTTTACTAAATGAGATATTCGGCGCAGACAAAAAGTTTTCTTTAATACGGCTCATAGTCTCTTTTATCAATTTAACACTGTGGCCGAACAAGCTTTATGGAACTGGAATAGTTTGTAGTAGTTCCTTTCATTCGTTTGTATTCAGAAAATAAGGGAACTATAAACAGGACGAAAAAGGAGGTGGGATGATGCTTAAAGTAGGAGATCAAGCACCAGATTTCAGCTTGCCGTCAACAAAAGGGGATGATATCGCCCTGTCTGATTTTAAAGGAAAAAAGAACGTGCTTGTTGCTTTTTATCCGCTTGACTTCACCCCTGGCTGAATTAAGGAAATCACCTCTTGGAAAGAGGATTACAAGCGTTTTGAGGAAGCCGATACAGAAGTGCTGGCAATCAGTGTGGACCATATTTATTCACATAATGTATTTGCCGCAGCTCTCGGTACACTTCCCTATCCTTTGCTCGCAGACTGGCACAAAACGACGGCCAAAGCATTTGGAGTATTGAACGAAGAGGATGGAACCGCCATCCGCTCTTGTTTTGTCGTCAATAAAGAGGGCGTTCTTCAGTACTGCAACACCGAATTTGACGCAAATAAACAAGAGATGTACGAAGAAGTATTTTCAGCATGTGAAAACTGTACAGGAGGACTTTCTAAATGACACAAGAAAATGAGAAGCAGCAAAACGAAACAGCACACGCAGAAGAGAAGATTAACGACTTTTTTTACGGTGACAGCAAGGAAGAAAACACACCACACACGACCGATTATATGAACAACGAAACTGCCGCTATCAACATCGCCAAGCCAGAGCGCGAGAACGAATAGTAGGAATAAGTAGTTCGTTGTCCGGTACCGCAAAAAGACAAGATCATAAAAATGTCCATACCAGAAGGACGAGCTAAGGGCAGCTGTGAACATCACAGCTGTCTTTTTGCTATGTGTGAAGTAGGTTCCGTTACTATGGTAAGATAAAGATAAGATCACTAGAGGGGAATCGGACTATGAACATTTTTTTAACAGGAGCAACCGGATTTTTAGGAGGTAAGCTTGTTAGAGGGCTTGCCGAACAAGGGCATACGTTATATATCTTAGCTAGAAACATGAACAAAGCGTCTGAGCTTTTAGCTTCTATAGATACAAATGATGCGAGCATTCATATCGTACAAGGCGACATCACGCGTGAAAATCTAGGTTTATCTTCGGAGCAGCTGGAGGACCTGACAGGTGAAGTGGATGTGTTTTATCATATGGCCGCTCTCGTCAAGTTCGATGCAAACCTGCATGAAGAACTGCACCAGATCAATTTTGAGGGTACACGGCACGCTTTGGAAACAGCCAAGCTTGTCCAGACTAAGCGGTTTCTCTACGTTTCTACAGCCTACACACTCGGAACGAGGGAGTTTGGCGAAGAGATGCTTTATCCGATAACCGGTCCGTTTAACAATCCATATGAAGAAAGCAAGTGCAAAGCCGAGCACCTTGTGTTTCAGTATGAAAAGCATTTCGAAGTGCTGATCCTTCGCCCTGCCATTATTATTGGTGATTCGGAAACCGGCGAGGCAGATTCACAGTTTACAATGTACGGTTTAATGCGGAGTCTGGAAGTGTTCAAGAAGAAGATGGAACGTAAGCAGAAGGGCAGCCAGGTATTCCGGTTGCTTTGTGAGCCTGACAGCACACAAAATCTCGTACCTGTTGATTATGTGGCGAACGTGCTGCATGAGGCGATTGTTTTCGGTGAAGACGGGGCCATCTACAATATTACAAGCAGCACCCCTCCAAACAGCATCATTGCATTAACCATCATTTGCGAAAGACTCGGCATCGACAACATTACTGCGGCACCTTTTGAGGATGAACATCGTCTAACAGGGGAAGAACGCTCACTTAATGACATGATCAGCGTCTACCGTAACTACCTGACACGAAACATCCAATTCATTAATAAGAACACTGCTGCCATGTTAAAGCAGGCAGGAAAGCAAGTGTTGAAGATGGACGACGATATGCTCAAACGGATCGTCAGAGGATACGAAAAATCGGTTAAGTGATTCATTAGCTACTGCTCATTTTGCGGTAGCTTATTTATTTTTTAAAAAAATAAGTCTATCGTCACGTAATAAATTTTATTAATAGGTAAAAAGACACATTCTAAAAAGCTTGGAATATGTTACCTTTCTTATAGCAAGAAAAAACAGAATATTTAATATGTTCTAACAACGGAGGGGTAAAGTTGGAAAAATGGGGGAAAAAGCTAGGAGCATCGCTTCTGGTAACGGGACTGGCTCTAGGAGCATTGGCACCATCGGCTTTAACGAAAGAAGTAAAAGAAGTGAAAACACCTGCACCAAACGTATTAGCTTCAGCGCCAGTTGATCTGAACATCATCGATCAAGACCGCCTGGCTAAAGCGCTGAAGGAACGCGGGCTTGTGTCTGCCAACGCATCTGATGCAGAGGTGAACAAAGCGGTTAAGGATTATATTGCAAAGAAAAGCAAGAAAACCGGCGGACAGCCTTCTGCTCATGAAGACAAGCACAAGCATGAGATGGATGTGAAGACAAAAGACTTCTTAACAAAGCAAAAGGACAAGCTTGCCAAGCAGTTGAACAAAGGCCATGGCAACTTCAAAAAAGGAAAGCCGAATGGCTATGTTAAAGTAGATGAAGCGAAGCAGGCGCAATACAATGGCGGCGTTCGCTCAGATAAAGTTCTCGTTCTATTAACGGAGTTCTCTGATTTCAAGCATAATAATGTAGATCAAGAAGCTGGTTATATGTACTCCAATGATTTTAACAAAGAGCACTACGAGAAGCTCATGTTCGGTGACGAAGAATTCACGCTGCATAGCGGTGAAAAAGTGAAAACGTTCAAGCAATATTATGAAGAGCAATCAGGCGGAAGCTATACAGTGGATGGAACGGTTTCTGAGTGGCTAACCGTACCAGGAACAGCGAAAGAGTATGGCGATGATAGTCCTGCTGGTGGCCATGACAATTTAGCACCTAAAGGACCGCGTGATCTTGTAAAGGATACGTTGAAGGCTGCGGTCGCTGCTGGAATGGACCTTTCTAAATATGATGAGTTCGACCTTTATGATCTTGATGGTGACGGAAATCAAAACGAGCCAGACGGTTTGGTTGACCACTTGATGATCATCCATGCGGGGACTGGTCAGGAAGCTGGCGGCGGACGTTTAGGAGATGACGCTATTTGGTCACATCGCTGGACGCTTGGAGGAGTTTTTGCGGTTCCTAACACTACTGCTAAAGTTAACTATTGGGGCGGGAAAATGGGTGCCTTCGACTACACAATCCAGCCTGAAGACGGAGCTGTAGGTGTATTCGCGCACGAATTCGGCCACGACCTTGGTCTTCCGGATGAGTACGACACACAATACACGGGCGACGGCGAGCCAGTTGCATCGTGGTCCATCATGTCTGGCGGAAGCTGGAACGGTAAGATTGCAGGAACGGAGCCAACAAGCTTCTCTCCTCAAAACAAAGAATACTTCCAAAAGATTATGGGAGGAAACTGGGCGAACATTAAGGAAGTTAACGCAGATGAAATTGATAAGAATGGTTTAGCAACGTTCATCGACCAGTCTGTTACTAAGTCAAACAACCCTGGAATCGTAAAAGTGAACTTGCCGAAAAAGCCGGTTAAAGGGATTGATCCTGCTTTCGGTGCAAAGTACTATTACAGCACAAAAGGCGATGATCTTCATACTACATTAAGCACGCCTGAATTTGATCTGACAAATGCGAAATCTGCTTCGTTTGATTTCAAAACGCTTTATGATATTGAATTTGATTACGATTATTTGTATGTAAACGCTGTTACTTCTGATGGACAAGAGGTAGAACTTGATGTAATCGGTGACGATGATACAGATGGCGATGCGCGTGCTGAGTCTACAAAAGGTCAGTGGGTAGACAAGTCATATGATCTTTCACAGTTTGCAGGCAAGAAAGTGAAGCTTGTGTTTGATTATGTAACAGACGGCGGTCTTGCGCTTGATGGATTTGCTATGGACAACCTTTCTTTAACAGTAGATGGACAGAAAGTGTTCTCTGACGATGCTGAAGGCACACCGAGTGTAACACTTGAAGGCTTTGAACAATCCAATGGATTCTCTTACAAAAACCACCACTATTATCTAGAGTGGAGAAACTACTCAGGATCTGACAAAGCACTTCTTCAAGCTCGCGGCGTTAAGTACAACACAGGTATGGTCGTTTGGTACGCAGATGAAAGCTACTTGGATAACTGGGTTGGCGTGCATCCAGGAGAAGGTTTCCTTGGAGTAGTCGATTCGCATCCTAATGCAATCGTTGGAACTAAAGATGGTGCCCCAACGGTAGCGCAGTCCACTCGTTATCAAGTAGCAGATGCGGCATTCTCGTTTGATAAGACGACACCATTCTATATCGACTCACCTTCACGTGGAATCTTTGATTACAAAGGTGAAAAAGGTGTAACAACGTTTGATGATTCAAAGTCTTATATTGATACAAAAGATTATAATGGTGCTCTTTCTGGAGGGGTAATCGACGACGCTGGACGTCTCGTTCCTAACCATGGATTAAACATCCAAGTCATCGGCGAAGCAAAAGACAACTCTGCAGGAGCGGTCTGGATCTACAAGCGTTAATTAGATAGGAGAAAACTGGCGGATGCTCCGCCAGTTTTTTATTTTTGCATTGTTGTGGTGTGTACATTATGATGCGTGCAAAGAATGAGATGATTCAGAAAATAAACGTGTCGAAAAATAAATAAAAAATCGCCGTGCAAATAAATTCTTCAACCTGCAAATAAGAGTCTCGGATCTGCAAATAAACTTCACAGATCTGCAAATAAATCTCCCAGATCTGCAAACAAATCATAACCGACATGAGATCGCTGCACAGCATATGAAGATTTTATCTATTCACGAGACTTGTGACTCGCGCCAGAACAGTCTATTTTACTCAAATCGCTGAAAACCAAGAATAACCCTTTACAATAATTCACATACTATAGTATAGTTAAGTCATTAATTACCAAGTTCACTAAGGAGGAATGCATTATGGTATACATCGCGAACACCCTCATTGTTAATTTCATAATGCAGCCCTTGGAGCATACGAACGGGTAAACGAACGGTTTTCCTTTTTATGATTCTGTTATTTTGCCATGGGCTGCGTGTCGGTTCATGGTTTTTTTATATGCCCAAAATTCGTTGGGCACATCAAAGAGCCGTGTACAATACGGCTCTTTTTTCTATACCAAAACAAAATACAGATATCATTGGAGGAACTACCCTTGAATTTAAACACATTAGGATTTAACGAGACTTTACAAACAGCGTTTCAACCATACAAAGAACAAGCTCTTGTACCTGGCCGCATCAGCCTGGAGCACAAGCGCATCTACCGCGTGCTCACTGAGCATGGTGAGCTGCTAGGCGAGGTGACGGGGAAAATGCGTCACGAGGCAGAGGGACGCGGCGATTTTCCTGCTGTCGGTGACTGGGTCGCGGTTCAGGCGAGACCCGAGGAACAAAAAGCAACCATTCACGCGATACTGCCGCGGTTTAGCAAGTTCTCGCGTAAAGCAGCCGGACTGACGACTGAAGAGCAGATTGTCGCCACAAATGTAAATACCGTCTTCCTCGTCAATGCCCTGAATCATGATTTTAACCTGCGCAGGCTGGAGCGTTACTTGCTGATGGCGTATGAAAGTGGGGCAAACCCGGTCATTATTTTGAGTAAAGCGGATTTATGTGATGATGTGGATCAGAAAATCAGCGATGTAGAAGGTGTCGCGTTCGGAGTACCTGTTCATGCGGTAAGTGTTGAGAGCGGGACGGGGCTTGAGGAGCTGCAGCACTATTTAGGCGAAGGCCAGACGGTGGCGTTGCTGGGCTCGTCAGGTGTTGGGAAGTCAACACTTGTGAACCACTTTTACGGTGCAGAGGTGCTAAAGACGAACGAGGTGAGGGAAGAAGACAGCCGAGGACGCCATACGACAACTCACCGAGAGCTTTTGGTGATGGAAAGCGGAGGCGTGCTGATTGATACACCGGGAATGCGTGAGCTTCAATTATGGGAAGCGGACGACAGCGTCGGACAAAGCTTTCAGGATATTGAATCTTTATCGAGCCGCTGCCGATTCAATGACTGCTCGCATCAAAACGAGCCGGGCTGTGCGGTCAGAGAAGGCCTCGCAGATGGAACATTGGATGCGGGCAGGTATCAGAGCTATGTAAAGCTGCAGCGCGAGCTTGCCTTTTTAGCGCGAAAGGAAGATCAGCGCTTGGCAAACGCGGAACGAGCAAAATGGAAGAAGATAGCCGGAGACCGAACCCGTGTCCACCGCAAATAGAATTAAAAAAAGGAGCAAAAGCCATCATCATGGCTCGTGCTCCTTTTTTTATTTTACAGCCCTTTTTCTTCGATCTCCTGCAGAACGCCGTCCCACAGCTTAATGCGGTACTCAAGCGCTTCTTTAGCTGTGTTCTCTGCTTCCTTCAGCTTGTTTTCGTCGCCGCCGCAAAGGGAAAGCAATAATCGCTCAGCAAGCGGGCCGTGCTCGTCACCGTCGAGCTCAATATGGCGATGCAAGTAATACTTCAACCAGTGAGCGTCAACGCCGTTTGCTTCTACTTCGTCAACGAGCGTCTGGAACATATCTGGAATCAAATCTTCGCGACCGTAGAAGAAAGCAGCAGCCACTTCATGCGGCTTGCCGTTCATTGCGAGCTCCAGGCTGTGTTTTACGAATTGAGCAGCAGTTTCGGGAATAGAACTTTGATCCAACGCTTTGATCGGGTCAGCACCATTTCGGAGCGCGTCCAAATATTCTTCCATTGCAGAATAATCCGCGCCAACTTCCTCCATCGCACGATAATACAGCTCAAAGTGGCTGATATAGCCGCCCTCGCCGTCTTCATCAGTTTCTTCGCCAAGAACGATTTCGTTAATAAAGCGGGCGTATTCTGGATGAGGCTGCGGCATCCAAGGAACCGATACGCTTGTCAGCTCCTGCTGCAGCTTCTTCAATAAGCTCATAAAATCCCAGACCGCAAAAACATGATGCTTCATTAGCACTTTGATGCGGTCGGCGTTTGTCATTTGTTTATAAAGCGGGTGCCCAAGCAGGCGGTCGCGAACTTCTTCTAACTCTTTTACATAGGATTGACTCATTTTGCTCATCCTTTCACAATGTATTTTCATTACTATTTTAACGGTTTATAAAGGACTTAAACGGCCAAAACTGTGAAAATTGTATGAAGGATGTGTTTAGAAAAAAGGGAATAGCAGATAGTGAACACGAAAGGAGAATAATGATGGCACAGAAATTTACGATTCAAACGAGCGAACGGGACGAGTTTTATGAGATTACAGCCACACTTCAGGCTTATGTTGAAGAGCAAGGAATTCAAGACGGCGTTCTTTATGTGTATTGCCCTCATACAACGGCAGGCATCACAATCAATGAAAACGCTGATCCAGACGTGAAGCGTGACATGATCATGCGCTTGGATGAGGTCTATCCATGGGAGCATCCGAAATACCGGCATGCGGAAGGAAACACCGCGTCACATTTAAAAGCCAGCACGATGGGAGCCTCACAGGTAGTTTTGATTTCGGAAGGCGAACTGATCCTCGGAACGTGGCAGGGCATCTATTTCTGCGAATTCGACGGACCAAGAACACGGAACTATTTTGCGGACATTATTAAAAAATAAAAAAGCGGTTCAAATGGGCTTCTGCCAACATTTGAACCGCTTTTTTATGTCGAAAAATAAGGAAAACTTTTAAATTAAATCAATTTTTTATTAAAACAGTAAAAAACTAGTTGTTTAGTACGAGCTTTTACTGTACTATTTTTTTAAATAGTATTAATAATCTAAAAATTCAAACAAACACAAAGGGGGATTTTGGGTGGTGCTTAAGAAAAGCTTGAAGGTAATGATGGCATCCGCACTTTCATTAGGTCTTTTGGCAGGCTGCGGCGGGGAATCTGGCGGATCAGGCTCAGGAGGAAAAGTGATTAAAATAGCGACACAGACTCCGCTTTCTGGAGGAAGTGCGACTCTTGGGGAATCAATCAAGCTTGGAGCACAGCTCGCGCTTGAAGAAAACAAGAAGAAATTCGAGAAGCTTGGATTTAAGCTTCAGCTCGTTCCATACGATGATCAGGCTGACCCGAAAAAAGGGGTATCCAACGCTAACCAGCTTGGTGCAGATACAGCGGTCATGGCTGTTGTAGGACACTTGAATTCTGGAGTTTCCATCCCGTCTTCAGAAGTATATGAAAAATACAATGTGGCCATGGTCTCACCAGCAAACACGGCGACAGACGTGACGGACCGCGGTCTTAAAACGGTTAACCGAATCGTTGCACGCGATGATTTCCAAGGTCCTGCAGGAGCAGACTTTGCTATCAAAACAATCGGAGCGAAGAAAATTTTCCTCGTACAAGATAAAACAGCTTATGGACAAGGTCTCGCTGATGCGTTCAAAAAAGCGGCTGAAGAAGGCGGAGCAGAAATCCTTGGTTACGAAGGAATCACGGTTGGTGAAACAGACTTTAACGGTGTGTTGAACCAGGTTGTTGCAAAGAAACCGGATCTTGTGTTCTTCGGAGGTCTTTACACAGAAGGAGCACTTTTGATCAAACAAGCTCGTGAAAAGGGCATTGACATTCCGTTCATGGGCGGAGACGGTCTGGATTCTTCTACGATGGTAGAAATCGCGGGTGAATCCGTTAAGAACGTCTACTACACGTCAGTAGCGGCAGATGCGAACAAGTCGCCAGAAGGCCAAAAGTTTGCTTCCAAGTACAAAGAAAAATTCAACAAAACAATCGAATCTTACTCTGCGTATGGCTATGATTCAATGAGCGTTGTCCTGGATGGCCTTGAAGCAGCGATCGAAGCGAACGACGGCAAGCTGCCTGAGCGCAAAGCGGTAGCTGAGCATATCCGCAAGATTCAAGATTTCCAAGGTGTTGTAACGAAAGTCGGATTTGATGACAAAGGTGACAACAAGTACGCGAAAGTATACATCTACAAGTTTGATGAAGCGAAATACCCAGGAAAGCAAGAAGGCGAAATCAGCAAGTAATTGAACGTGCCAGTAAAAAGAGGGAGTGACCCCAAAGGCCATCTCCCTCTTGTTTTTTACACTTTTAGAAAGTATAACTCCTGTGATGATTAATACGTAGTCAAAAAGTTTAGGGAAAAAGTAGAAGGTCAACTAAGGCTGACTTTAAGACATAGCGTCAGTCAAGTTTTCTTTAGAAAAAATGAAACGCATCTATGAAAGGTAGGAAGTGACATGATTAGTGAGATTTTGCAAACACTGCCCCAGGTGCTTGTCGATGGCCTGACACTCGGTGCCATCTATGCGGTTATCGCCCTCGGTTACACGATGGTCTATGGAATCTTGGAATTGATCAACTTTGCTCACGGTGAAATATTTATGACAGGTGCGTTCGTCGGTGTGGCTGTCCTGATCTTCATGTCTGGAGCAGGCTGGCTTGCTGTTATGCCGGCAATCATCGCGCTCCTGATTGTTCTGGTCATCACGTCCCTTGTGACGGGTGTTCTAGGGATGGGAATTGAGAGGCTCGCATATCGGCCGCTCAGGAAAGCTCCGAAGCTGATTACGCTGATCTCAGCGATTGGTGTTTCCTTCCTTCTTCAGGATATCGTCCGTTTTATCACAGAATGGAAGAGAGGCAACTATATCCTAACTGGTCCTCAGCTGTTCGATTCTAAAATCGGTCTTGATTTCTCTTCAATCTGGAGCCATTTTAACGACGCGATTCTTAAGACGTCTTCCATCATCCTGCTCGTATCGGCTGTGGTTATGATGATCGGCCTTGATTTCTTCGTTAACAAGTCGAAATGGGGCATGGCGATGCGCTCGGTCGCACAGGACAGAGAGACGGCATCACTTATGGGTATCAACGTGAACAAGGTGATTTCTCTTACGTTCTTTATCGGGTCCGCACTTGGAGGAGCCACTGGGGTATTGTTTGCAATGCAATATGGAACGATCAATCCATACATTGGATTTATTCTTGGGTTAAAAGCCTTTACTGCTGCCGTTCTCGGCGGAATCGGAAATATCCGTGGCGCCATGTTCGGCGGACTCTTGCTTGGTGTTCTTGAGATGTTTGCATCCGCCAACTTACAGAAGCTGACTGGCGGGGTGTTCACTGCCGAATATAAGGACGTGTTCGCGTTCGGAATTCTTATTATCGTATTGATCTTCAAGCCAGAAGGACTGTTTGGAAAAGCAGTTACCGAGAAAGTGTAGGTGGACGTCATGGAAAAGCTGAAATCATTCTTATCTGGCAATAAACTGGCACAAGGTGTACTAATTGGCGTGTATGTGCTGATCACATCGCTCGCACTGTATTTATCGCAAAAATCAGTGGTAGCGTTCTTGCTTCTTTTATTCTCTTTATTGCTTCTTTATTACACACAGTTCTCCAACAGGCTGAAATGGCTGCTGGCAGGTGTCGTGCTTGTCGGTGTCCTTCCTTGGGCAGCAAGCAGCGGTCCGTCCTATCAATCGTACATGGAAGTCGCAACACTCGTCGGGATTTATGTAGCGATGGCGCTTGGCCTTAATATCGTCGTCGGACTTGCCGGTCTGCTCGACTTAGGATTTGTTGCCTTCTTTGCGATAGGAGCGTACACGTATGGCATATTCGCGACTGGCCAAGCGGCAAACTTCATGCCGTTCGGTGAGTATCCTCTCTCAGGCGGAAGCTTCTGGTTCTTTATATTAGTCGGATGTTTTGCTGCTGCGTTATGCGGCGTTCTGCTCGGGATTCCGGTCCTTCGAGTAAAAGGGGACTATCTGGCTATCGTTACACTCGGGTTCGGTGAGATCATTCGAATCGTATATAACAACCTGGACAAGCCAGTCAACATTACGAACGGCGCGATGGGCATCTCGTCTGTTACACCGCCAGAGCTGTTCGGCATCCAGTTCACGTATCCTAGCCAATTTTATTATATTGTTCTCGGAATTTTAGTGGTCGTCATGTTTGCAGTAAGAAACTTTGAGTATTCGAAAATCGGCCGGTCTTGGAAAGCGGTTCGTGAAAACGAGATCGCCGCCCAGTCGATGGGTATTCATCTTGTCAAAACGAAACTGCTCGCGTTTGCGATTGGAGCGTCATTCTCAGGGATGATGGGTGTCGTGTTTGCGGCGAAGCAAGCATTCGTTGATCCGACGAGCTTTACGCTGCTTGAGTCTATTACGATTCTCGTTATGGTCATCCTTGGCGGAATGGGCAGTGTGCCTGGTGTCATTTTAGGAGCAGCGGTTGTCACGATTCTCAACCTGCAGGTGCTGACGGAAGTGACGAACTGGCTGAACCAGCTCAGCATGGAAGGGGCCATCAGCTTCCCTGAAGCGTTGTCGCCATCAAAAATGCAGCGTTTCATCTTTGGTGCTATCTTGATCTTGTTCGCGATTTATCGCCCGCAAGGTCTGATTCCAGCGAAAAATCCAGTATTTAATGAAGACGAATTGAAGAAGCATGCGGCTAAGCAGACGGGAACGAAGGAACCTGTTACCGAAGACCGTGTTATGCAGGCTTAAGAGGAGGTCACACGAATGTCCATATTGACTGTAAGCAACTTAACGAAAAAGTTCGGCGGCCTGACAGCGGTTAACGGAGTCGATATTAACGTGGAAAATGCATCCATTACAGCGGTGATCGGGCCGAACGGTGCTGGGAAAACGACTTTCTTCAACCTAGTAACCGGCGTGTATCAGCCGGATAGCGGAAACGTCATGCTCGGGTCGAAGTCGCTTGTTGGATTGAAGCCGCATGAGATTTCGCGTTATGGCATCGCCAGAACGTTTCAGAACATTCGTCTTTTTTCTGATATTACCGTCCTTGAAAATGTGATGGTCGGCCTTCATAACCATTTAAAAGGCGGATTGTTCGGCACTCTTTTCCAGACACCGGCTGTGCGGGCAGAGGAAAAAAGAGCGAAAGAAGAAGCCTATGGATGGCTCGAGTATGTCGGGCTTGCCCATCTGCTCAATGAAGAAGCGAAGAACCTTCCTTATGGAGCGCAGCGAAGGCTTGAGATCGCACGCGCTCTTGCGACAAAGCCAAAGCTTCTCTTGCTCGATGAGCCGGCTGCTGGTATGAACCCGCGTGAAACGAGAGAACTGACGGAATTCATCCACCGTATGCGTGAGGAACTGAACCTAACGATTGTCCTGATTGAACATGATATGAAGCTCGTTATGGAAATTTCTGAACAGATTTTCGTTCTCGATCATGGAGTGAAAATTGCAGAAGGAAAGCCTGAGGAAATCCGCAACAACGTGAATGTCATTGAAGCTTATTTGGGAAAGAGCGCAGTAACGGAGGCGTAGAAGGAGGAGAGACTGCATGAGCATTCTAGAACTGAAAGACATACAGACGTATTACGGCGGCATTCATGCATTAAAGGGCATCTCCCTTACCGTAAATAAGGGAGAGATTGTTACATTGATCGGTTCGAACGGGGCAGGCAAGTCCACCACACTGAAAACGATCTGCGGCCAAGTGCAGCCAAAGTCAGGCAGTGTGCTGTTCAACGGCAAAAACATTGCGAGCCAGCCCGCTCATGTGACAGCGAAGACAGGGCTTGCCCACGTTCCTGAAGGCCGAAGGATTTTCCCGAGGCTAACGGTAAAAGAAAATCTCGAAATGGGGGCATTTTCTGTTAACGATAAGAAGCTTGTGCAGCAGCGAATGGAAAAGGTGTTTCACTATTTTCCAAGAGTAAAAGAGCGACTGTCTCAAAAAGGCGGTACGATGAGCGGCGGCGAACAGCAAATGCTCGCGATTGGACGGGCGCTCATGAGCCAGCCGGATCTGCTATTGCTCGATGAACCATCCATGGGGCTAGCACCGGTTATCGTCGAACAAATTTTTGACATTATTACCGAGTTGAACAAAGAAGGCATGACTATTCTGCTTGTTGAGCAAAACGCATTTCAGGCGCTGCAAGTCGCTCACCGTGGATATGTGATTCAAACAGGCGAGATTGTCATGAGCGGACTGGGGTCCGATCTTATTACAAACGAACAGGTGCGTGAAGCGTATTTGGCTTAGTTATGTTTATTCTATTGAGTATTCCTAAGCTAGCTTAGGAAAGAAAGAAGAAAACCGTTCCGATTTTTAGGGGAACGGTTTTCTTCTTTTATCATGCTTTAAAAAGAGTTAGTTTCCTAGAACCGCTTCAGATAGCTGCAGTAAAGTATCACGTGCGCTGCCAAGAATGGTCAAATCAAACGGATGGGAGTGGCTGGAAGCTTCGTTATTGATTAAGACCGTTTTGCCCTTTGTCAGCGTGGGCAGCTGGTTAACGGGATAGACTTGAAGACTTGTTCCGATGACGATAACAAGGTCGGACTGCTCGATTGCGCTGATGGCCTTATTCCAAACGTCCTGAGGAAGCATCTCGCCGAATAGCACAATATCCGGACGCAGCTTGCCATTGCAATGCGAACAGCTCTGTTTATTGGTAAATTCAAGGTGTGTGCCAGAACATCCGCAATCATGGCATGATACCGTCCGCAATGAACCATGAAGCTCCCATACATCCTTGGCACCTGAGAGCTCATGAAATCCATCGACGTTTTGTGTGGCGATGGACGTGATGAACCCTTTAGCCTCCATTTCGGATAGGGCGTGATAGCCTTCATGCGGGCTGAGGGTCGTGATATCTTGAATGCGCAATGAGTAGAAATCTCGAAACAGATCATAATGATCGCGAAGAGCGTCAGTGGAAGATACGTAAGCGGGATCATATTTCGCCCAAAGGCCAGTCTGTGACCGGAAATCAGGGATGCCGCTTTCTGTAGACATGCCTGCTCCCGTAAGCAGCACCGTCTGTTTGGATTTCTTCATCCAGTCGGCCAGTTCAAGGATTTTTCGGTCCAATTTGCACACTCCCTGTTCTTTTTTTCTCATCATAACATAGTCTCTTAAAAGATAAGCTCCTCTTAATTTTTTCAGAAGTAAGAGGTATACTTTTAGTAACCGTATTAAGGGGGATTTGTTTTTATGATTAAAGTACTTTTCGTCTGTCTAGGGAATATATGCCGCTCTCCAATGGCGGAAGCAGTGTTCCGCAAGCTGGTAGAAGACCGCGGGCTTTCACATAAAATAACCATTGATTCTGCGGGAACGGGTAACTGGCATGTGGGAGAACCTCCGCATGAAGGGACTCGCGGAGTGCTGAGCGAACGGAACATTTCGTATTCCGGCCAAAAGGCAAGGCAGTTAAGACAGTCGGATCTGACAGATTTTGATTACTTGATTGGAATGGATGCGGAGAATATCGGCAACATGCATCGCATGGCGAGTCAGAGAAAAACAGGACGCATTGCCCGCTTGTTGGATTTTGTTCCGAGAAGTGAGTTTGAGGATGTACCGGACCCTTACTTTACAGGAAATTTTCAAGAGGTATACGACTTAGTGACAGAAGGATGCGAGAATCTGCTGAATGAAATTGTTCGGCGTGAATCGCTTTAGGAGGCAGTGATGGGGGAAATTCGGCAATTAAACGAACCGCATGAGTTTCGGGAAGCTTTTCCGGTCATGCGCCAATTAAGAACGCATTTAACAGAAGATTTGTTTGCTGAGCTTGTCGGGGAGATGCAAGAGGAAGGCTACACGCTCTTTGCACTCGTGGATGAGGGAGAGATCAGGGCTGCAGCCGGTATCGCCGTGCTGACGAACTTGTATTATGGAAAGCATGTATGGGTGTATGATCTTGTTACAGACAACAAAGCTCGCTCAAAAGGATTCGGATATGAAATGCTTGCATTCCTAGAGTCATTTGCCGCCCAAAACGGCTGCTCGTGTGTGGCGCTAAGCTCCAACTTTGAAAGAGTAGACGCTCATCGTTTCTACGAGGACAAAGCGGGATATGATCGTGTGTCGTATGTTTTTAAAAAGAACCTGTAAAAATCCTATAACATGAAAAAAGGAGTCCCCTGATTAGAGGAAGACTCCTTTTTTCTATGTTATGCTCTTTTTCTCATGCCGCGCATGATGGCGCTCACGATAAGCACTACGATAATGGCTCCGATAATTGCAGGGATGATTGCAAATCCTGCTACGTCTGGTCCCCAGTCACCTAGGATTAATCCTCCAAGCCAAGCACCAACGAAACCAGCAATAATGTTGCCGATAATTCCGCCTGGTACATCACGGCCTGTTAGTAATCCTGCTAGCCATCCAATAATACCTCCGATAATAAGTGCCCATAAAAATCCCATTTCGGATTCCTCCTTTTTCTTTGCTTTTTTTGTGTGTTATTCGGCTGTACTCATAAGTTACCCAATGCGTTTTATTTATAAACAATGTTGTAAAAATGTTTGTGACATAGGGCTTGCGGGGAAGATTAAAAAGAACTAAATAAGTAAAGGAGCGATATCTGTTATGCAAACGAATTATGTTAATTATCAGCAAGATCATTCATTATTATGGAAAAGTATGATGGCAGGTGCTCTTGCAGGGGCCGCATTGGCGATGCTGGATCGCGAAACGCGGAATACAGTCATTCATCAATTTAGACAAATGGGAAAGAAATCCGCTGTTATTGTATCTGAAGTAAGACATAATCCAAAAGAGACAACAAACATGCTGAAAGAACGGATTCAAATTGCAGCCGCTTCAGGAAAAGAATTAATGGAGGACTTAAAATCGGCTTCTACTCATATTGAAAGCATCAAGCAGTCAGGTATGGAAGCCGTTCAGCATTTGAAGGAAGCGGGTATGGAATTGAAAGAAACGGGTATGGAGCTTAAAGAAATCGGCCATAAGGCAGGAGAGGCCGGGCATCAGATCGCCTCAGGAGCACAGGCACCGGCTGTAAGAAACGAAACGCTTCCTGGCCATACACAGGGACTGTAGTCCGTTGAAACTTTTTCGAATCCTGGATTCCATTTCACCTAAAGCGTTCGCAAAAGAATTTTACCAAGGATTTAAAAAAGGAGAAGTAACCGATCTTTCTGCCCAGCTCGCTTATTACTTTTTGCTTTCGCTGTTCCCGTTCCTTATTTTCATGATTACGCTGGGAGGCTTCTTTATCACACCAGCAGAGGCGCTGGATTTGTTGGAGCATTATGTGCCCAGTGATTCTTTGGATATTATTGAAGAAAACCTCGTTTCCGTAGTTGATGGCGGAAAAGGAGGCCTTCTTTCGTTCGGTATTGTTGCCACCATTTGGTCGGCGTCCAATGGAATCAACGCCGTTATTCACGCCTTGAATGAAGCGTACGGTGTGGAAGAGTGCCGGAAATTTTGGATCAGCCGCCTGTTATCCATCTTTTTGACGTTTGGTCTGATCTTTGCCATCGTGGTAGCTCTCGTGCTTCCAGTGTTCGGCAAGGCCATTGGGAATGTTGCCTTCTCTTATCTTGGACTCGATGCGGCATTCCTGCAAATATGGGGCCTGATTCGCTGGCTGATCAGCTTTCTTGTCATCTCCACGGTTTTTTCGGTTTTATATTACATGGGTCCATGCAAAAAGCTGAAATTTACTGAAGTATGGTATGGCGCGGTGGCGGCCACACTGCTGTGGCAGATCGTATCGCTCGGTTTCGCGTTCTACGTTGAGCAGTTCGGCAATTATTCAGCAACCTATGGAAGCCTCGGTGCGATTATCGTTCTGATGCTTTGGTTCTATTTAACCGGCATTGTCCTTTTGAGCGGTGGTGTATTGAACGCTACCCTTCATAAATACAAAGTCAGCTATGCCAAGAAAAGGGGCTTATTATCTGAACGTTTTCGGGAATCTTAATCGTATCCTTTCATAAAAGGAGGACGAGCCCGATGAGCAAGAAACAAGGCAAATCACATAATAACAAAGACAACAAGAACGACAGCCAGCACAAAACAAGCGGCAGCCAGAACAAAAAGAATAATTTCCATTAACCAAGAACCCGCTCACGGCGGGTTTTTTCCTGCCCATTAAAATGAAATCTGACTTAAAGCTTGTTGGCCAGTCAAGATTTTCTTTACTTTACAGGTTTGGTTTGTCCCGTGATTTATTTCTTGTTATAATGATGTGCATTCATGGTAGACCCGCTTATTTAGCAGGTATACAAATTGAAGGAGGGACAAGCCATGGAATCCATGATTTTATCGTTCGTTGAATACTTAAAACAATTTGGCTATATAGGCGTTATTATCGCACTGACATTTGAGTTTGTACCAGCAGAGCTCGTGCTGCCGCTTGCTGGATATTGGGTGTATGAAGGCGACTTGAACTTTTGGGGGACCGTCATTGCCGGCACTGTAGGCGGCACGTTAGGACCGCTTACCCTTTATGCAGTCGGGCGTTACGGCGGCAGACCGTTTCTATTGAAGTACGGTAAATATGTGTTTATTCGGGAGAAAGAAATTAAGGCAGCGGATGATTTTTTTGAGAAATACGGTGCAGGAGTAGCTTTCTTTGGGCGGTTCTTGCCTGGCGTACGAACGACCATCAGCGTTCCGTGCGGAATGGCAAAAATGAATGTGTGGGTTTTCTCCATTTATACGTTTATTGCCATGTTTCCTATTACTGCGTTTTATGTTTATTTAGGAGAAAAATTCGGCCCAAAATGGAAAGAAGCCGGTCCGATGGTAAAAGAATACATGGGTCCGATTGCACTAGTGATAGTGGCCGCTCTGATTGTACTGGTCTTGATTAAATATAACAAGCATAGAAAATTAAAAAACAGTTAAAGTTACACCGATTGAATCATACAATTATTAGGAGTGCATGGTAAACTTGAGGGACAAGCGGTTAAAGGGGAATGAAGAATGAGCACCAAACGCATAACACAAAAGAAAAAAGTCAGGCTGCAATGGAGATGGACCGGCGCCGTTCTTTTTCTTCTTTATGTAACGATCCTGTTCTATGCCACATTGTTTACGTATAATCACTATGTTTACGGGAAATCCATGAATCTTGTGCTTTTTGACAGCATTCGGCTCATGTGGCACAGCGGTGATTATTGGCTTATCTTTAAGAACATTATTGGAAATTTGATGCTGTTTTTCCCTTTAGGGTTTTTACTTCCGCTAATCAGCCGTGTCTTTTCTTCTTGGCGTACGATGTTTATAATCGGATTTGGGACGAGCGCTCTTATTGAAATGCTGCAGTACAGCTACGCACAGCGGATTTTTGATATAGACGATATCCTGCTTAACGGCATCGGAACCTTAATGGGATTATTATTATTCAAAATTTGCGCTCTTATCTTCCGATTGATCGAAAGAAATATCATTCATAAAAAATAACCTTGAGGCATGAGCCACAAGGTTATTTTTTTTACTTTAAAAACAAGTGAACTGGGGCTGAAAAGGCTTAGTTTCAGCCTGGTTATCTTTTACTGCTGTCCGTTATTTTGTTTCTTTGCCCAGCACACGGTTCACACGTTTTGTGAGCATTTTCATGCCATCGCCGCCAGCCTGGAAATGGCGAAGCTTGCCTTCTGCATCAAACACATAATAAGCAGGAACATACTGGTTCTCGTAAGCATCTGTTAACGAATGTTCGTTGTCGACAAAGATCGGCTGCGTAATATCATGCTCACGTGCTGTTTCCTTCACCGAATTGAGATCAAGGTCGCTTTCCTGGCGGGGCATATGAACAGCCACAACATTCAGTTCATCTTTATAATCATCACGAAACTGGTTAATGTTTGGCATCGCTTCCTTACATAAACCGCAGCTTACTGACCAAAAGTGAACGAGTGTAGGCTTTTCGCCGATCAATTCGCTTTTTGACACCTCTCCGTTGATCCATTCTGCTGCTCCATTAAATTCTGGCATTTCATCACGCAAACGCATTACAACCACTCCTATTAATAATAATTATTATCTAATTAACAGTATAAATCAAAGCGATGAAAAATGAAAATGGAATGCTTATTTTCAGCCAGCTTTCGTTATCTTATGCGGAACAGCAGCAGAACTTTTCTTTAATATGATGGCGGTGAACAGGACAAACAGCATCACGCAAATGGGCAGTGCGAAAGCCTGTTTGCCGAACGAGCTGATGGACAGCCCGCCAATAACAGGCCCTGCCATGCTGCCTAGAGAGAACGTGATGCCAGCCAGGATGTTCCCGGCAGGAAGCAGATGCTTTGGCAAAATGTCACTCATGTAAGCAATGCCTAAAGAGAAAAGGGAACCAACAAACACACCCGCTAAAATAAAAAGGGTTAAATAAAGCCACATTTCACCGCGTGCGAAGCTAGTCAGAAAGAAGGAAACGAACCCGCCTGACAGGCAAAACAGCAAGATCGGCTTGCGTCCGTATCGATCACTCAATGTACCAAGCGGCAGCTGAAATACGAGACTTCCAATAACGAATGCAGGGAGAAGAATGGCGACCCAATCAAGGGAAAGGCCGCTTCTTAGCGCGTAGACAGGGAACGTCCCGTGTAATGTTGCCTCCAAGAAGCCGTATCCAAATGGCGGAAGCAGCGCCGGCCATGCCATTTTAAATACTTGGCCGTATCTTTCTTTCATGGATGAGACGCTCTCTCTCGACCCGGCCAGCTCAGGAAAGTCATTCTTGATCGTGTTCATCACTACAAACGAAACAAGGCATAATAAGCCAGCAGCGATAAAAGGAAGATCTTCGTTATATTCCAGCAGCTTCGTCATGAGCGGACCAATTCCGAAGCCTGATCCAAACGCGATACCATACAAAGAGATATTCCTGCCGCGCCTGTCCTCTGGACTGTTCGAAGTGATCCAAGTCTGCGTTGAAAAGTGCAGCATATGGTCACCAATTCCAATAACTAGTCTGAGTACAAACCAAAACCAAAACAGCTTCCAGACAGGGAAAAGGAGGAAAGCTGCTGAAACAGCCAATAAGCCGGTAAGGATGAGGGGCTTATAGCCAAACTTTCTTAATGGTTTTTCGATAAAAGGGGAGGCGATCAGGATGCCCGCATACAAAGCGGTCGCGTTCAATCCATTCATCCAGGATGACGTACCGTTTGTTTCAAGCAGCACCGCGATAATCGGCAGCAGCATGCCTTGGGCGAAGCCGGAAATGAACACGATGCTTACAAGCACTGAAAATTTATATTTGGTTAACATGTTAAAGTCTCCTCGTGAAGGGCAATCATTGTCATTGCCTATTGTACACATTGTACGTGAAAGTGAGAAGTGTTCACGATTACTATAAAGCAATGTCCGCTCGGCAAGTCTGTTATGTTCAAGGATGGAAAACCAATAATATCCTTCTTCTTCATGGGATAAATTTTAAACGTGAGAAAAAAATAGAAATATGAAAGGAGGATAATCATGAAGAAAATTCTTGTGATCGTTATGATAACGTTACTCTTATTACCGGGGCACGCATTAGCAGTAGAAAAAGTGAAAAAAGAACCGAAGCAAGAGCAAAAGCAGGAGCAAAAGCCATTGCCGAAGCAGGAGCCGAAGCAAGAGGCAGCGGTTAAGGTGCCAAACTCGGTTGTTAATATTTCAAAAGAAAATACTTATCCAAACTCTGCACAGGACATTCCCTATTTAGAGCCGAGCAAGCTCGCGAAAGACATGCTTAAAACGTCTAATGTGAGAATTACGAATCCAGAACTGATCCGTTTGTTAAACGAGTCCAGCATATCTGCTTCTAAAGTTGCGTTCTGGTATAGAGCCAGAATCTTTTTAGGGCAATATCCACTTTCGTATCAGTCCACTAAAACATCGGTTAACTGGGAATATCAGCAGGCGAACACGAACCGCCTGGATAATCGCGGAGGTAAGGGAAGTGCGGTCCTCTCGTACAGCCAGGTGACACATAAACGGGTGACAGGCGGACTGACTGCGCACATTCCAAATGAAGAAGCGGTTAAAAAGATGATGATCATTTCAGCATCGCAAAAAACGGAGCTTCCGTTAGCGTTCCAAACAAACATTGGTGCAGCCACAAAGAAAAACATCCCCTATAACATCGCACCAAAGCAGGTAGGCTTGCTATACAGCTATGTACCAGCGGTTAATGAGCGCGGACGAGTGGCTTACGGTGAAGTATACATTGTTCTTAAAGGTGGAAAGCGCAAGATTGAAGTGCAGAACGTAACGCAGCAAGGAATCGGGGCTTGGATTCCCGTTCAAGATCATTTATCGTTCCGCTTTAATACAGCGAGATAAAAGAAAAACCATGGATCTAGCTTCCCGGATTCATGGTTTTTTCCTTTACTTTACCTGACAGTCGCCTACCCATTGCTCGCTCCATTCCTGAATGGAGTTAATGACGGTTTTTAATGACTGGCCTTTTTCTGTTAGTTCATATTCAATACGGACTGGTGTTTCTGGATAAACGTGGCGCACAACGATTCCAACATTCTCAAGCTCCTTCATGCGTTCTGTCAGCATTCGGTCGCTCATTTCAGGAATCTGTTTTTTAATATCCTTGAACCGTTTAGCACCGCCCATCAATACGCGGATGATCAGGCCTGTCCATTTTTTACCGATTATATCGATTGTCACTTCATACTTGGGACACATTGTATTGTAGTCCATCATGCATCACCTCATGCTTGTTGGAGTTTTCTCCATAGCTATTATTACCTATAATAGTAACCCCAAGACTTACTTTTGTAAAGTGTCCTGCATTTTTAAAGGTTAGAGGACAGCTTGGAGAAGTCGTGGCTTTTGTAGTACATATCTTTAACAAGCAGGTTAGGTCCCAGGCATTTAACGGCAGGACAATGGCAGTTCAGCGATTGTGCCGTTTTTGTTTTCATCCAGCTCTGAAAGGCATCAGGAAGTGACGTATCTTGAATATTGCCAAGAGCGGGTGTATCACCAAAATCGGTAACGATAATTTGTCCGTCAAAAATATTAATGTTTAGACGGGATCGGCCGTCGGGATCGTTTCGAACGGTTACATTTTCTTCGCTGTATAGCCGCTTTAATAGAGCAAGATCTTCTTCGTTTTTTGAGCATGGGTAAAAAGGCAGCGTGCCGAACAGCATCCATGTGCTGCGATCGCGAACATCGAGCAACGTGTTAATCGCTTTTCGCGTATCTTCAAGTGAAAGCACACCAAGCGCACTGGCGAAGTCGCTAGGGTACATAGGGTGAATTTCATGGCGCTGACAGCCCATTTCAAGAACATGCTGGTGGATTTTTTCTAAATAAGGCAAGGTGCGTTTGTTCAGCATCGTTTCAGCTGAAACAATCACTCCGCGCTCTGTAAGCATCTGAGCGTTCTCGACCATCCGGTCAAAATAGCTGGTCCGCTGCTCTACCGACGGCTTGCGTTCCATAACGGCAAAGCCGGTTTCAGCAAACTCCTCTTCTGTTCCCCAGTTGTGTGAAATATGAAGGACATCAAGATAGGGGACGATTTTCTCATACCGCTTAATATCGAGCGTGAGATTCGAGTTAATCTGTGTGCGTGCTCCACGCTCGTGGGCATACTGTAAAAGCGGCACCACATAATTGTCAACCGATTTTAACGAAAGCATCGGTTCGCCGCCAGTAATGCTGAATGCACGCAGATCAGGAATTTCATCAAGGCGCTTTATGATCAAGTCAAGCGGAAGTGCATCAGGATCTTTCGTTTGCAGGGTGTAGCCGACTGCGCAGTGTGCGCATCTCATGTTGCACAGGTTTGTGGTGGTTACTTCTATATTGGACAGTGTAAGCCGGCCGTGTTCCTCGATGTCCATATAAGCTTCCCAAGGGTCATAGGACGGCGTGATTTTTTGCAGAACAGTCATGAAAAAGCTCCTTTATTTCGTAAAACATAGAATGAAATCAATGCCTATCATACCGCAAATAAAGCAAAATCTAAAGATTGGGTTGGCAAAATCCCTGCCCCTTGTTACAGTAGACAGGAAAGGAGAGATGTTCGTGGGCAACTCGATAAATGATAAAAACACACAAAAAGAATATATTAAAAACCGAATGGACCTTCTTCTCCAGACCCTGGATACGATAGATGCTGAAACAGCGGGCGTAGAAGAAATCGACCGCATCATCGGCATGCTCGATGACCTAGAACAAAAATGCAAACAATTCCGCTACGACTGGGAAAGCTAAAAAGCTAAAACAAACACCGCCTAACAATGAAAAATCGGGCGGTGTTTATTTTTTTGTTTGGTACTTAGGCGGAGTATGTGCGAACATGTTCTTCGGTGCTAACCTGGGGTCCGGTACCGAGATGGTTTGGTACTTAGGCGGAGGATGGCGAACATGTTCTTTGAAGCTAACCAGAGGTCCGGTACCGAGATTATGCCCTTCGGGATAATGAAGACCTTTATCGGTACCGGACCCCACTGTGGGACGCTGGGAAGTAATAGAGGGTTTGGTTGTTTTGATATGTTTTATTTTGTTTTGTTTGATATTTCTTGGGCTGAGGTAATGCGCAAATTGTTATCATCTTCGATTAAATAAATTAATTCATTGAAAGTGCTGATGAAAGGTCTGTTAGTCATCATTGTTAAAGTTAATCGGAGTGTAAGGTGCTCGACTCCTGCAGGATAAGTGGGACAGGTGAGACCTCTCAATGGCGCTTGCGACGAGAGCGCTCACCGCCCACCCTGCGGAAAGCGAGCACCTGGAACGGAGATTAACCGCTTAATACGTTCTTAAATATCATTGCATTTCCTTTAACTAATGGAAATTTTTCTTTATAATGTTCTGTATAGTGATATCGCTTTCAAAAGCGCAAAAGGGGATATGGAGAACATGGAGAAGTTTCAGGAAAGCATGTACAAGCTGATTGTAGAAACATCGACAAAGCTTCCGAAAGATGTGCGCCGTGCGATTCAAGCGGCAAAGATGAAAGAAAACGCGGGAACAAGAGCGGCTATGTCGCTTGAAACGATAACAGGGAATATTTTAAAAGCGGATGAAAATGTGTCTCCGATTTGTCAGGATACGGGATTGCCGACGTTTAAGATCAAGGTGCCTGTTGGAGTGAATCAGATCGAGATGAAAAAGGCGATTCGCCAAGCGATTGCCGACTCGACGAAGGATACGAAGCTTCGTCCGAATTCTGTTGATTCGATTACTGGAGAGAACAGCGGAGATAATCTGGGTGATGGCACGCCGGTGATTAAGTTTGAGCAATGGGAAGAAGATTATATCGATGCACGTCTTATTTTAAAAGGCGGCGGCTGTGAGAATAAGAACATTCAGTACAGCCTTCCAGCAGAGCTTGATGGGCTTGGCCGTGCGGGTCGAGATCTTGATGGCATTCGTAAGTGCATAATGCATTCGGTGTACCAAGCGCAGGGGCAGGGCTGCAGTGCGGGCTTTATCGGTGTGGGTATTGGTGGCGACCGGACGAGTGGATATGAGCTGGCGAAGGAGATGCTTTTCCGTTCTGTGGATGATGTGAATCCTAATGAAAACCTTCGCAAGCTGGAAGAGTATGTGATGGAGAATGCGAATAAGCTTGGTATCGGCACGATGGGCTTTGGGGGCGAGACGACGCTGCTTGGGTGCAAAGTAGGTGTGATTAACCGTATTCCGGCAAGCTTTTTCGTTTCTGTTGCGTATAATTGCTGGGCATATCGACGTCTTGGTGTGAAAATCAATCCGCAGACTGGAGAGATCATCGACTGGCTTTACCAGGAGGGTCCAGATGAAGACTTCAGCCAAGCAGCAGCGAATGAAGCGGCGGCAACGGTTGAAGCATCGGCTGAAAACAATGTGGTGACATTGGAAGCGCCGGTTACTGAAGAGCAAGTGCGCGCGTTGAAGGTGGGTGACGTTGTAACGATCAACGGTATGATGCACACAGGACGCGACGCAATTCATAAGCATTTAATGGATCATGATGCTCCGATTGATCTGAACGGTCAGATTATTTATCACTGCGGGCCGGTCATGGCAAAAGATGAGGAAGGAAACTGGATCGTTAAGGCTGCCGGACCGACGACGAGTATTCGAGAGGAGCCTTATCAAGGTGACATCATGAAAAAGTTTGGCATACGAGCGGTTATCGGAAAAGGCGGAATGGGGCCTAAAACGCTAAAAGCCTTGCAGGAGCATGGCGGTGTATATTTGAACGCGATCGGCGGTGCAGCTCAATACTATGCTGAGTGCATGGAAAAGGTAGAGGGCGTCGACTTAATGGAGTTTGGAGTTCCTGAAGCGATGTGGCATATTCGAGTTAACGGCTTTACCGCAGTCGTGACGATGGACGCTCATGGGAACAGTCTGCATGAGGATGTAGATAAATCATCGTTAGAAAAATTGGCGCAATTTAAAGAGCATGTATTCAAATAACCTAATCGGAAAGCCTGCGCATGTTATGCGGGCTTTTTTTTAATGGTAAAAACTCCCGCATGACATAAGCCGAATAACTTTGCCTTGATTTTCAGAACCTAAGGGTAAGAAAAAGGGAGGAAAAAGGATGAAGTTATCGCTAAAAACGGGCATAATCGCTGGAATCCTGACGATAGTAATCACTTTTACAGGATATCATTCACTTGCCGGCCATTCTTTGTCCACCGAGCGGCATGAATGGTATTTTGAAAAAAGAGGGGGCGAACAGCCTCCTGTGACAGACAGAAAATTTTATTCGTTAATGGAAAAGTATGGCACGATATTTATTGGAGATACATCTAAAAAAGAGATTTATTTGACGTTTGATAATGGCTATGAAAACGGGTATACCGATGATGTGCTGAACGTGCTGCGAGAAAAAAAGGTTCCGGCTGCGTTTTTTGTGACAGGACAGTTTATGAAAACAGATCCCGATCTGATCAAACGAATGGCGGATGAGGGTCACATAGTAGGCAACCACACCTTTCATCATCCTGATATGACATCAATCAGTAAAGAGCGATTAAAAACGGAGCTGCAGAAGGTAAAGAGCCGGTATCAAGAAATTACGGGCAAGTCTGAAATGATGTATGTGAGACCGCCTAAAGGTGTATTTTCGGAAAATAGTGTAGCTTTTTCCAAAGAACAGGGATACACCCATGTATTTTGGTCGCTCGCGTTTCCCGATTGGGATACTAACCGACAGCGCGGCTGGCAATATTCGTACAACCAAATCATGAAGCAGATCCATCCGGGTGCAATCCTGCTGCTTCATACCGTATCAAAGGATAACAGCGATGCTCTAAGTAAGGTGATTGATGACGTAAGAAAGCGCGGTTATCAGTTCAAAAGCTTAGACGAACTTGCGGCATCACAGCAAACACCAGCCATATTTATATCACCATGATGTGTTCTCGCCTGGGTCCTGAGAGCACTTTTTTGTTTGATACACCGCTTTTTTCGACTACAATAGGGAAAGCATGAAAAAAGTAAGAACGGAAGAAGTGAGTTTATGGCGAAAATGAAAAAGCCTTCCTATAAAAAACAAAACCATACTGGCGGCAACGTTGTTCTCGAAGTCGGTCAGACTATACCGTTAACAATTAAACGTCTTGGAATTAATGGCGAGGGAGTCGGATTTTTTAAGAAGACCGTAGTTTTCGTTCCTGGGGCATTGCCTGGAGAAGAAATTACTGCTGTGATTACAAAAGTATTTCCAAATAGAGCCGAGGCGAATGTGAAAAAGCTGCGAAAAGCATCAAAAGACCGCATTACACCCCCTTGTCCGATATACGAAGAGTGCGGCGGCTGCCAGCTGCAGCATCTTTCGTACGCCGCTCAGCTGAGAGAAAAGCAGGATATTGTCCGTCAGGCATTTGAACGGTATACAAAAATATCACCAGACAAGCTTCCTTTAAAAGAAACAATCGGGATGGAAAATCCGTGGGATTATCGAAATAAAAGCAGCTTTCAAGCAGGCAGGGAGAATGGTGAAGTGATCGCAGGCCTCTATAGCGGCAACTCTCACAAATTGGTCGATATTGAAGCATGTCTCGTTCAGCACCCAGACACGAACAAAGTAACAAATGAAGTGAAACGCATATTAAAGGATTTGAACATTCCTATGCATCCTGACAAGGCGAAAAGAGCTGCTGTTCGCACCATCGTTGTCAGAACTGCGTTCCGTTCAAATGGCTTGCAGCTTGCCCTTGTCACAAGTGGAGAACACCTGCTTAAAAAAGACCTTTTTGTGGCTGAAATGAAAAAACGGCTGCCGATTGTTACGTCAATCGTGCAGAATGTAAACGACCAGAAAACGTCCCTTATTTTCGGAGACACCACGTTGCCGCTAAGCGGAAGCGAAACGATTAAAGAAAAACTAGGTGAACTTTCCTTTGAGCTTTCAGCTAGAGCTTTCTTCCAGCTTAATCCGAAACAGACGGTTGTTTTATATGATGAGGTAAAAAAACAGGCGAAGCTGACAGGAAAAGAAAAAATTGTGGATGCTTACTGCGGTTCTGGCACAATCGGACTTTGGCTTGCACCATTCGCAAAAGAAATTCGCGGGATGGATGTGATTGAAGAATCGATTAAGAATGCACGTGAAAACGCGGAAAACCATGGTTTCACCCAGGCTCTGTTTGAAACGGGAAAAGCGGAAAAATGGCTTCCGAAATGGCTGAACGAGGGATGGAAGCCTGATGTGGTTGTCGTCGATCCGCCGCGTACAGGCTGTGATCAGCAATTTTTAAGCACGGTGCTAAAAATCAAGCCAAAGAGAATGGTTTATGTGTCCTGCAATCCGTCAACGTTAGCTAAGGATGTCCACATGTTAATAAATGGAGGGTTTGCTTTAGAAGAGATTACTCCTGTGGATATGTTTCCGCAAACGTCACATATTGAAACCGTTTGTACGCTTGTTTGGAAAGGATAATATCTTTTTCATTGAAATATTCTGACATATGCACACTATCCACATGGTTATCCACAGAGTAATTTGTAGAACTGTGTCATTTTCGTAATGATATTGTAAAGCTAGAAAACGCATGAAAATTATATACACATTATGCACAGCTTGTTGATAACTTTATCAACAGGCTTTAATTCTTTATCGTAATAAAATGGATCCGTAAAGAAATACAAAAGACCTGCTCAGCTGAGCAGGTCTTTCCGGCGTTAGCGTCGCGCTTTTTGGCGCTTATCTGCAGCCTGCGCTCTTGCCTGTGCTTCAAGATCTTCATGATCCGCTAATTCTCTGGAGTATTCGACGTCTACGCCAAGAGAAGCATTAGCTTGTGAAGCAGAGTTTCGAGCATGGGGTTGGGACTTTCGATTACGTTTTTCCACACGCAAGCCTCCTAAAAAGCGAATGTAATGGTGAACGAATCTACAGTCTTGAAGTAGAGGGGATGTCCCTCTAACTATAGAATGCGCCGGATGACGCGTTATTATAACAGGAATTTTTTTCTAACGCTTAGGCTGTTTTTCAGCAGCTTGTGCTTGCTTCATCTCGGAAGCGAGTGTCACTTCTTGAGTTTTCGTCAAATCATCAAAACGCTCCTTCGACTGCTGACGATCACTTTTTCTCATCATAAAATCCTCCTTCTCCTTTGAGATATTATTAGTTTATCCTTAAGAACCATTCGGACGGTTGGAAAGAATAGGACTTGGGACGGCTGTTTTTACAGAGAGTCTGCTGGTCCAAAACGTTGTAGCTTTTAGTCCTTGAGGGGTAGCAAAGAATATGCAAAAAGAAACAAAAAAAGCGCGGAATATCCGCGCTTTTTGCCTTCAAGCTTCTTTCAGCTGTTCTTCTCCATCGCACACCAGAGGATGTGCCTGGTGCTGATGCTGTAGACGGAGCTGATGCATCGTGTAATTATCTTTTTCGATCTGGTAAAGGTTATAAACATCGCCGTCTTTGTTCAGCTGATCGTATACGTCTTTACGCACTTCATTGGCAAGCGTCACATAAGGGATCTTTTCAGCTGCCTTTTGCGAACGGAAATTTGTCTTGCGGATGCGCATGAATATCGTGTGGATATCTTTTTCGTAAAAAAGCTCTGAAAAGAAAGCTTCCTTCGCCGGGTTGTTATAGCCTTTGCCGAAATACGGCTGTCCGATCCATGTTCCAAGGAAGCCGTAGCCTTCTTGGACGTCGAACAGGTTAATAGTGCCAATCGGATTTTGCCACTCATCTAGAATGGTTCTTGAAATCACAGTTCCCTGCTCTTCTTCCTCGATCGTTTGCTTTGTCATAAACATGAATTCTTCGATGGAATTCGCTTTTTGACGAACAAAAGGGAAGACATCAGGATGCACCATTAAATTGAAAAGAACATGACTGTCTTGTAAATCACGCTTTTTTAACAATTTAATCCCTCCCAGAGGGCAGATTTGTAGCCCACCCTCGAATTAAGAATGAAAATTAATTCGGGGTGGGAATCGAACCCACTAGGACCAGCCCGAGCTGGTGGCGCACCAATTGCCTTCCCATGCAATGTATTTAATTATGACTACTTCTGTATCATAAGACATTTTTATAAAAAAGCAAATAGTTTTTATGTGGATTTTTTGTAAATTATTTGACCATTTATCAAGGTCATCACAGGTTTCGATGAAAAATGAAAAGGATGGTCGTTCCAGATCGAAAAATCGGCATCTTTCCCTATTTCAATACTGCCGACACGGTCAGCTACACCAAGGTTTTTGGCAGGATTTATCGTGATGGCCTGAAGCGCTTTCTCTTCATTCAGCCCTTCTCGGACTGCGAGGGCCGCGCACACATTCAAATACTGAATCGGTGTGTACGGATGATCGGTTGTAATGGAAATTTCAACATTATTTTCCGATAGTATACGGCACGTTTCCCACGTCTTATTTTTCAGCTCAATCTTGGATTTTCTGGTGATCGTCGGACCGACACTCACCTGAAGGTTTAACGGTGCAAGCTCTTCAGCCACTAAATGGCCTTCTGTACAATGCTCGATGCGAAAATCAAGGTTAAATTCCTCCGCGAACCGTACAGCTGATAAGATATCATCTGCTCGATGCGCATGAATGCGTACAGGAATTTCACGCCTTAACGCTGCCACGATAGGTGCCACACGAAGATCGCTCTGGCTCGGGGTACTGCGTGCTTGATAAAACGCTTCACGCAGCATCCCCATGATCCCCATCCTTGTAATGGAATTGTTGCTGGAGCCAGAGTGAATCCGTTTAGGGTTTTCGCCAAGAGCAATCTTTAACCCGGCTGTTTCTTTGATCAGCATTTTTCTGATGTCGACACCATGTGTTTTGATAACCGAGGTCGTACCGCCGATTACGTTTGCGCTCCCTGGCATAATGTGTGCGGTTGTAATGCCGTATTTGATCGCATCACGAAACGCAATATCAAGGGGATGGCAGCCATCAATGGCCCGGATGTGAGGGGTAAGCACCTCGAACGTTTCATTCGCATCATTTCCTGCCCATCCTGTTCCTTCATCATACAGCCCAAGATGAGTATGAACGTCGATCAAACCTGGCAGCAGGTGCAGACCTTTACAATCTATAACCTCCATCTCGCTTGAAGGCTCGATGGATTGTGCTATTTCCTCAATTTTCCCATCGTGGATCAGTACATCTCCTGACTCCATGACGGCTGATGTGATTGGATATACTTTAGCGCCTTTGAAAAGTGTTTTCATGTGTATCACCTGCTATATAGTTTCTGTTGTCATTTAAGTTAAATGAGATCGCGAAGTGCTTCCGTAAGCCGCTGATAACGGAATTCAAAGCCATTATCGCTGGCTTTTTTCGGAATCACGTGCTGTCCTTCTAATACAAGCATGCTCATTTCGCCGAGCAGCCATTTCAATGCAAAGGAAGGGGCGGGTAGAAAATAAGGCTTGTTCATGATCCGTGCCGTTTCTTTCCCGAATTCATCCATAGTAACGGGATGAGGTGCAGTGGCATTGACCGGACCATTGATGTTCTTGTTTTCAATCGCAAATTGTATAAGCCTCGCAGCATCCTCCACATGGATCCAAGAAAGCCATTGAGATCCTGATCCGACGCGTCCTCCTGCATAATATTTGAATGGTGCAATCATCCGGCTGAGCGCGCCGCCATCTTCACCAAGCACAACGCCAAACCGTGTAACAGCAAAACGAAGGCCCATCTGACCAGCACGGCTAGCTTCTTTTTCCCAAAGCGCGGTCACATGCGCAAGAAAATCGTTATCAGCACCTGGTGATTCCTCTGTAAATATCTCCTTTTTGGATGTTCCATAATATCCGACTGCTGACGCGTTCACCCAGACCTCGGGCTTGTGCTCCATTTTTTCAAGAAGACGGAGAAGCTCTTTCGTGACGGATAATCGGCTTTGAAGGATATTTTCTTTCTTGCTTTTGGTCCATCTTCCGTTAATCGATTCCCCAGCAAGATTCACGACTGCTGTGATAGCAGGCAGATCATTCTCTGGTGCGGCCCCATTTGTCATCCATCTGATAAATGTCACTCCGTTCTCACTTTGTTTTTTATCGGATGACCTTGTCAAAATGTAAACATGATACCCCTCAGATGTGAGCTTTTGAGTAAGATGGCGGCCGATGAAACCCGTTCCTCCTGTAATCAGTACATTTTTCATTTGTTCTCCTTTTCACAAAAAAGAATGTGATGATCAAAATATTTATTTTAAAATTTAGAATATTTGCTATAATCATGTTAGCTCTTATTATACCAAACAAAATGTGGAGGTGCTGTCTTGGAACTGCAAAGAAAAACAGAAACAAAGAAATCCAATCCCTTTTTGAAAGCGTTATTATGGATTGGGATCGCACTGGCAGGCGGAATCGCGTTATCCGTCATCGCGCTTCAGCGTGACGAGAAAATCAGCGCCATCTGGTTTATCGTGGCATCACTTTGTACATATGCGGTAGCGTACAGATTTTATGCGCGCTTTATCGCAAACAAGATTTTCAAGCTCAATAAAGAAAATGCAACTCCAGCAGAACGCTACGCTGATGGTAAGGACTATGTTCCGACAAATAAGTGGGTGCTCTATGGCCACCATTTTGCAGCGATTGCAGGCGCTGGACCACTAGTCGGTCCGACGCTTGCTGCCCAGATGGGCTACTTGCCTGGAACACTCTGGCTCATTGTCGGAGCTGTATTGGCGGGAGCGGTGCAAGATTACGTCATCCTTCTCATTTCTATGCGCCGTAAGGGTAAGTCTATTGGCCAGATAGCAAAAGAAGAGATCGGTCCTGTCGGCGGTTACCTTGCGCTAGTCGGCGTTTTTGCCATCATGGTTATTTTGATTGCCGTGCTCGCGCTTGTTGTGGTCAACGCACTGAAATCAAGCCCATGGGGTACCTATACGATTGCTATGACCATTCCGATTGCCTTTTTTATGGGCTTTTATATGCGCTATTTAAGGCCAGGAAGGGTAGGAGAGGCCTCCATCATCGGCTTTGCTCTCTTGCTTTTTGCCCTTGTCAGCGGGCAGTGGGTAGCGGATTCTGCTACACTTGCTCCTCTTTTCACGTATGAAGGAAAAACCCTGGCATTCTTGTTGATCGGCTACGGATTCTTGGCTTCGGTCTTGCCGGTTTGGATGCTGTTAGCACCGCGCGACTATTTAAGCACGTTCCTAAAAGTTGGGGTTATTGGCATGATGGCGATCGGCATACTGATCGTGATGCCGGAAATTCAAATGCCAGCTGTCACAAAATTCATTGACGGGACAGGCCCAGTTTTTGCGGGTAACTTATTTCCGTTCTTGTTCATTACAATCGCATGTGGAGCGGTATCCGGTTTCCACTCCCTTATTTCTTCTGGAACGTCACCTAAGCTGATTGCAAGAGAAACTCATGCACCGATGGTCGGTTATGGCGGAATGCTGACTGAGTCATTTGTTGCCATCATGGCGATGGTGGCAGCAACATTATTGACACCAGGATTATATTTTGCGATTAACTCCCCGCCTGCAGCAATAGGAGCGGATCCGACAGCGGCAGCTCAAGTGATTTCTAGCTGGGGCTTTTCAGTTACAGCGGATGAAATTGATGAGCTGGCGAGAAACGTGGATGAAGAATCAATTCTTTCCCGAACAGGCGGAGCACCGTCTTTGGCGGTGGGAATGGCGCAGATCTTCTCACAAGTCATCGGCGGTAAAAGCTTGATGGCGTTCTGGTACCATTTTGCGATTCTCTTTGAAGCCGTCTTTATCTTAACAACGATTGACGCGGGTACACGTGTCGGGCGCTTCATGCTTCAAGATCTTCTCGGCCATGTGTACAAACCGTTAGGAAAAACAGATTCAACATGGGCTGTGTATGTAACGAGTGCGCTTGTTGTGGCAGGATGGGGCTACTTCCTGGTTGTCGGAGTGACCGATCCGCTTGGCGGGATCAATACACTCTGGCCGCTGTTCGGTATCGTTAACCAGATGCTTGCAGCAATCGCTCTGATCGTCGGTACTACCGTTATTATTAAAATGGGTAAAGCGAAATATGCGTGGGTCACAGCGGTGCCGCTCACTTGGCTTTTGATCGTGACGTTCTCAGCAGCTTGGCAGAAAATCTTCTCCAATGTTCCGGCTGTAGGCTTCCTTGAAAAAGCATCACAAGTAAAGGCGCAGATGGCTGCAAACGAATTGCCGCCGGCGATCCCAAGCATGGAAGCTGCTTCACAAATCATCTTTAACAATCAGCTGAACGCGGTGCTGACTGGATTGTTCATGCTGTTGATCGCAGGCGTTCTGATTGATGCGGCTCGCATCTGGTACAAGGTTTTAGGACAGAAAAAGAATCTGCCAACGTATGAAGAGCCATTTGTTCAGACAAAGCTGGGTGAAGTATAAGATGAGTTTCTTTTTACAGCTGAAGAACGTGCTGATCAACATAGGCAACGTGTTTAAAGGAGTGTCAAACCTCCCTAATTATCAGGCTTACGTTAATCATCTGAAGCTGCATCATCCTGAGCAGACACCACCGACAGAAAAGGAATTTTTTGAACAGTATTTGGCGGATAAGTACGGTCCCTCCGCCACCCGATGTTGATAACCACAGAAAAGTGCAGGCTGCACTTCGAACAAGAAGCCCCCGCGAGATTTATTACGCGGGGGTTTTTTGGTTGGTTTTGGTTCTTGGGCGGAGTGTGGCGAACATGTTCTTCGAAGCCAAACAAGGGGTCCGGTACCGAGATGATGACCTTCGGTATAATGTGAATCTTTATCGGTACCGGACCCCACTGTGTTAAAATATAGTTGAAAAGAGGTGGGGAAATGGCGGTTGTTACGCGGATTTCCGCTCAGAAGAAAAGTAAGGAACGTTATAATGTTTTTATTGATAAAGGCGCGGGGGAAGAGTTTGGTTTTAGCGTTCATGAGGATGTGCTGATCGCGGGTAGTCTCAAGAAGGGGATGGAGATCAGCGAGAGTGAATGGCAGGAGATTCTGGCGCTTGATGAGGTGAAAAGGGCTTACAGCCGTGCACTTCATTACCTTTCGTTTAGGATGAGGTCTGCTCAGGAAATTGTTCAGTATCTTGTTAAAGCTGAGTTTTCTGAAGAGGTTGCGAAGAAGGTGGTAAATCAGCTGAAGGACCAGAAATATGTGAACGACCGGGAGTTTGCGGGAATGCTCGTGAGGACTCGGATGAACACGACAGCGAAGGGGCCGGGGGCTGTGAAGCAGGAATTGATGGCGAAGGGCGTAAGCGAGCGGGATATGCAAGAGGCGCTTCAGGAGTTCTCGATGGAGCGGCAGCTGGAAACGTGCATGAAGCTGGCGGCTAAGGTGCTTTCGCAGAAGAAGGGTATCTCGCTGAATGAAAAAAAGCAAAAGCTGAAGATGCAGCTTTTGCAAAAAGGGTTCACTGCGGATGTGATTGAGCGGTCCATTCTTTCGGCGTCGTCTGAGCCGGATGAAGAGGAAGAGAAGGAAGCGCTGAAGAAGCAGGCGGAGAAGGCTCATCGTAAATACAGCCAGTTCAGCGGTTTTGAATATGAGATGAAAATGAAGCGTGCGCTTTTTGCGAAAGGTTTTGCCGCTCATTTAATCGAACAAGTATTGCGTGAAGGGTTTATCGGTCGATAAAAATTTCACTTACCGTGTAGCCGCCGGCTTTTTCCTCATGGACGATTGTTTCGGCTACAAGGGAAGGGCTTTTTAGGCGGCTTCGGTCTTTTATATGAGTGCTATTATCCCAGAACGGTGTGTCCATGCCCCCCATATAAACAGCGATGGCACGCAAATTAGTGGCTTCCCATTCTTTTCCGAGGCTTTCCGTAAAGCCTCGGACGGCAAATTTGCTGGCGCAATAAACGGATTCGTTCACTTTGCCGCGCAGCCCGGCAGTTGAAATAATGTTCATAACGGTGCCATGGTCTTGCTTTTTAAAATATGGAGTTGCCGCCATGACAGGGAAGATGGTCCCTTTAACGTTTGTGTCAATCATGGTGGTAACATCATTTTCTGATAGTGTGTCTAGGGGGCCAAACGCACCGGTGCCTGCATTGTTAATGAGCATATGTACAGGACCTGAAAGGAAAATGAGGTTTAGAACGGATTGCACCTGCTCTATGTTTGCAACGTCACAGACAGCGGTATGTATAGTGCCGCGTGAGGTTTTCAGCTGTAAGGCAGCTTCTTCTAGTTTCGTTTCGCTGCGTCCGAGAAGAAAGACGTCGTGGTTCTTGGAGTAAAGCTTAGCGAGCTCTAAACCAAGGCCAGAACCACCGCCGGTTATGATAACAGAAGTATTCATTAAGATTATCACTCCTTATGTTGAAGTATGGTTATATCGTATAGAAAAGAAAGGTCGTACACAATGGAAAAACGATTTAGTGACATGACAGAGCATGAGCTGCAAATGGAGATCGCAGCGATGAGAGCGAAGGCACAAAAGGCAGAACAGATGGGAATGGTGAGTGAGTTTGCTGTATATGACAGGAAAATCGCTCTTGCCAAAAGCTATCTTGTTGATCTAGAGCAGTTTGAGAGTGGGAAAAGCTACGAGCTGCAGGGTGATCCTGGCTCATTGTTTAAGCTGGTTTATTTGAACGGTGTGTTTGCATGGGGCTACAAAAATGGGAATACAGAAATGGAAGCCTATCCTGTATCCATGCTCATCACCACATAAATAGGGAAGCGGATACGCTTCCCTATTCCTCACTATGAACGCTTACGTGTTTGAACTTCAAGCACATAATTATTCAGTGCTTGCTGGGTTTCTCCGTTAACTTGGTTATACGCATGCTTCGAGTTAGCCCGTGGGGAGTGAAATGGGTCGGAGTAATTTGCGTTAAACAGGTTTGGCTGAAAGAACTTTTTCTTGTTCATTCGTGACACCCCCAGTATGAAATTCATAACCGCAAGAGTTACTTATCGTCTCGGTGCTGGTTGGACATAAACATCCGCTCCTGAGGATGGTCGCGGATGCTTCCGTCTGGGCGCTTGGAAGAGAACTCTTCCTTTGCCCGGCCTTCACCAGAGACGGAAATCCGATTTGGGAAGTTCTTCGCTTTATTTCTCATATAAAAGCCCTCCTTGTAATCGGTTCTGTACTAGTATGGACGCAGGGTTTGCCTTTATGTGACGGAAAAAGCCTTAAATAATGGGACAGGAGGGAGAAAAATGGAAGAGCGTTTTAACAGGCTTGCCGAACAGCTGATTCATATTAACCGCAGCTTATCAAAAGAACAGGCGCTAACTTGGGTCGAAGGTCTTTGGGAAGATTTTGAATCATCACGAGCACGTGCTGGTTACGATTATGCTGGGCAAGATGCGACTGAAGCGATGGTTTTGTCTTGGATTAAATCATACGGACCAAGACTTCATGAATACAGCAGCGACAACCCGAAATTCCAACGGTATAAAGGAAACTCGGCTGACGCCAAGCCATTTCGTCAGCCCTAGTTGACCTTATACTTTGTTCGTTAACTTTTTGACTGCGTCGAGTTCCCTCAGTGTTAAAAAGTTATACTTTTACAAAGTATAAAGGAAACTCGGCTGACGCCAAGCCATTTCGTCAGCTCTAGTTGACCTTATACTTTGTTCGTTAGCTATAAAAAAAGACTGATCCGGGATTGTGGATCAGTCTACTCGTTTTTTACAATGTCAAAAGGTGAATAGTCTAGCTTCTTGCGCAAGCGGTCTTCGCTATATACCCAGCCTGTATACGATGTCATCACATTTAGGTCATCATCGAGCTGAGCAAGAGCAACGAACGGATAATGCTCTTTGCTGCGGTATCTTAAATCAATATAGCGGATTTCATGACCGTATTCGTTCTTTTCAATCTCCCAGCGGTATACTGGTGAGAACGACAGAAATGCAGCGATGTTTTTATCTTTATTGGCAGCTGCAATCATCTTGTTCTTTGGAACTGGAAGGCGGTCAAATACATCCCATACGGTCAGTTCTTTTCCTTGGAGACCTGCAACAATAAACTGTTTAGGGGTCTTTATCGCTAAATGATATTGACCGTAGCGGATGGCAGGGGAAGCGATGATTTCTATGGCTTCCGGAATTTTTCTGCGTATGAATGCATCCGCTCTTTTTCTTGCAATAATGCGCCAAATGTAATAAAAGACGAGTATCACATAAATCGATAAAAAGGTTCGTCCTGGATCGATTCCGCCGTACCAAAGCATGATGCCAAGCAGGTGGATGAAAAAGATAAACGGATCAAAAATACTGATGACTCCGAGAGCGACCCATTTCTTTGAAACAGGATAAAGCGCCTGCGTTCCATACGCGTTAAATATATCAACAAATACATGCAAAATAACGGCGATAGCCGTCCATAGCAAGACTTTGTTCCCGTCAGCACCTGGGACAAAAAGGTGGATAGCGCCTGCGAGCAAAAGAGGCCAAATCACCAATGCGGGAAGGGAATGCGTGATGCCGCGGTGGTTTCGGATATACACGGCATTATTTTTTAATTTCAAAACCGTATCGAAGTCAGGTGCATGAGACCCGATCAGGGTACCGGCAATGACAGCCTGAGCTGTGACGGGATCTGCCGCGATCGAGGGATCGATCATGGCAAGTCCGCCAAGTCCGATGCCCATGACAATATGAGTACCTGTATCCATGAAAAAGTGCACCTCCTTACCTTGAAGAATGGAGTGATACCATGAAAGATGAGATCACCGTGTTTATGGAATATAAAATAAATGCAGAATATGTTCAAGTTTATTCGTCGCTGATCAAGCACATAAAGAAAAAGCTTCAATCGATGGGTGCATCAAATTTCCACTCCTACAAGGCTGCTGATCAGGATTCCCTATATGTGGAATTCTTCCAGGTAAAAGATTACAGCCTGTATAACAAGATAAAGGAAGCAAGGCTCCATCCAGCCGAAATGGTGTTCAGCGACCTTCACGAGATGGTGGAAGGCGGCATTCGTAAAATACATTGCTGGGCGTTTATTAAACAGGAACTGGAGGATGAAGATTGAATCATCAAGAATTGCACACGACCAATTTTCCCATACTTGAATTTCAGCAAAACTTGCTGACCTGGTACAAAGAGAACCACCGCAAGCTGCCTTGGCGGGAGAGCCGGGACCCATACCGGATATGGGTGTCAGAAATTATGCTGCAGCAGACGAGAGTGGATACTGTTATCCCTTATTACAATAACTTTATCGAAAAGTTTCCCGAGCTCAAAGATCTCGCTGAAGCAGAACCTGAGCAGGTTATGAAAGCGTGGGAAGGTTTAGGTTATTATTCCCGAGTTATGAATTTGCAAACCGCAGTAAAAGAGGTAAGAGAACGATTTGACGGAATCGTGCCCCGAACACCAGAGGGAATATCAAGCTTAAAAGGGGTTGGCCCCTATACGGCCGGTGCCGTTTTAAGTATTGCCTATGGTGTTCCAGAGCCGGCTGTTGACGGCAATGTGATGCGCGTCCTTTCCAGAATTTTATTGATTGATGAAGACATCGCCAAGCCCAAAACGAGAAAAACCTTTGAAAAAGCCGTCCGCGAGCTTATTTCACATGAAGACCCATCATCGTTTAACCAGGCTCTTATGGAGCTAGGCGCCATCATCTGCACACCGCGATCTCCAGCATGCCTCGTTTGTCCTGTGCAGAACGAATGCCGTGCCTTCGCTGAGGGAAGACAGCAGGAGCTGCCTGTCAAAACGAAAAAAACAAAGGTGAAAACCGTTAACATGTCGGCCGTTATCGCGTATGACGAAGCGGGCAGGCTGATCATTCATAAAAGGCCAGAAACAGGATTGTTGGCAACGTTATGGGAATTTCCGAATGTAGAAGCCAACGCAGTCTCCGATACAGCTCGAAGCAATGAGGCTCAAGCTTATATTTATGAACAAAGTGGCGCAGAAATCTCGATAAAAGGAAAAATCGGTTATATTGAGCACGTATTTTCGCATTTAAAATGGAAAATTGATGTTTGGGAAGCAGAAATCAAGAAACTGCCAGATGAGCTGCCTGAAGATTGGCGTCTATTGTCTGTAGAGGATACAGAGAAACTCGCTTTCCCTGTTTCACATCAAAAAATGATCAAGCTCGTTAAGGAGGCCATTTTGCTATGAACTTGAACTTACAAGGGAAAAATGTTCTCGTAACAGGAGGCTCCAAAGGTATAGGACTCGCTATCGCGAAGCTGTTTAAGGAAGAAGGCGCTGCGGTTGCCATTGTTGGAAGAGAGGAGCCGGTTTTGGTTGCGGCCGCTGACGAACACGGATTTACTGCTATACGAGGAGATGTTACCGTTCCATCTGATCGTGAACAGATCATGAGCCGCTTTATTGAAAAGTTCGGAACGATTGATGTGCTCGTTAATAACGCAGGCGGAAGCAACGGAGGCAGTGTGCTTGAAACCACGATGGATTTATTCGAACAGGCGATGCAGTTAAATTACCTATCAGCCGTTCATTTGAGCCAAATGGCAGGTCAAGTGATGAAGGAAAGAGGAGATGGAGCTATCGTGCAAATTTCCTCTATTTTTGGACGAGAATCAGGCGGCAAACCGACGTATAATGCGAGCAAAGCGGCTCTTATTTCTTTCACGAAATCATTTGCAGATGAAATGGTCGCTCATGGGGTACGTGTCAACAGTGTTGCGCCAGGATCCATCCTTCATGAGACAGGCAACTGGAAGAAAAGGATGCAAGAAAATCCTGAAAAGATTGCGACTTTTGTAGAGCAAAACATCCCCGCAGGCCGCTTTGGCACGGTGGAGGAAGTCGCAGCCGCTGTAGTGTTTCTCGCATCAAAGCGCGCATCCTGGATTTCAGGGGCTACCCTGAATGTGGACGGCGGCCAGTCCTACAGCTTTTAATAAAACACAAAGACTGGGGTCCGGTACGTTTCTCGCACACATCCATCCACACGAAACGTCACGAGAAGCTGTACCGGACCCCTGTTTTTTTACATCTAATCGTATTGCTGTTCTGTACCGTGCTGCCAATCAGCCTCATTTCGCTGAAGACCGCCGCGTGCTTCGATCTCTTTAATGATCTCTCGGTGTATGGATGCTCCTTCTTCATTCAAGTACGGAGTCATCTGTTGAAGGGAATGGTGAAAATAGGCAAGCTCACTGTCTTTCCATTCTTTCTTTGATGTCATGCTCAATTCCGTCATATCACGTCCAACGTACATATTTTTCTCCTCACTTTCTTGTGTCTATTTTTTGCTGTCATCCTTTTATTATTCCACGTAAAGATTCCGTTAAATCCTCCTTTATTTCCAGTTCCGTTCACGATTAAACGTACCAAAAACTGTTTTTTAAAAGTGTTTTTTTGAGTACATATTTGTGTTTATTTGCGGTTAAATTAATCTGCGTGGAGGTGAAAACACATGGACAAAAAACAAAACCAACAAGGTTACCAAAAAGCTCAGCAAGCGCGTCAACAAAACGCACAAGCTGGACAAGCTGGTCAGTATGGTACTGAGTTTGCTGCTGAAACGAACGCACAAGAAGTTCGCCAGCAAAACCAGAAGTCTGCTCAACGCAAAAACCAACAGTAACCTCTGCAAGCAAAAACGCTCCCTAATCCAAGGGGGCGTTTTTCAATTTGCGTTAAGTCGTAACTTTTTGTCAGGGAAGGCATTCGATTCAGTCAATAAGTTAACGTTTAAGATAAGTTCAACTAAGGCAGACGAACATTAAAATTGTTCATCCTACATATTCTGCTTTTCATCAACTATTACACCTCGCAACTTTCATCTGAACCAGAAATCACCTGCTTCAAACCTCCCTTTCGTTTGCAATAAACCATTGTTGGGAAAACTAATCCAGAGATCAATAAAAAAAAGGCGCTTTTCTTTTGTCGGTATAGGGACACTATCATTTCCAAACTATTCACAAAACGATATAATAAAGAAGAGACGAAAGGTTTTTTAGCTCATGCACTTTACTATGGTGCAGCAGCGGTCGGGAATGAAAGCTTACGGAGAGCTTGAATCCTCAATAAAACCAAACCTAGAACAAAGTTAAATGAAATGAATGTAGTGTAGGCAGACAAAATTGTACGAGGGACTTAAAGTTGAAGCTGGTGAATTACCACAAAAGAAAAAATGGAAAAAAGGAGCGGACAAGTAAATAGGGTAACCCATTGGCTTCCGGAACTCGGGCAGAAAGGAGCGGCATATGAGTTTTCCTGCAACCGGAAGTATTATTAACATTCAAAGCTATAAGCATAATGGCTATCTGCACAGGACGTGGGTAGATACTGCCATTCTAAAAGGAAGCTCCCAGATCATCATCGCTGGTAACGATCGGATCATCGTAACGGAATCGGATGGCAGGCAGTGGAGAACACGAGAACCGGCGATCTGCTATTTTAGTTCCAAGCTCTGGTTTAATGTGATCGGCATGCTCCGGGAGGATGGCATTTATTATTACTGCAATCTCGGTTCCCCCTTCATGTGGGATAACGAGGCCCTGAAATATATCGATTATGATTTGGATGTCAAAGTCTTCCCGGATGGCACATACATCCTTCTTGACGAGGATGAGTATAAGCTGCATCAACGAATGATGAGGTACCCACCGGAGCTCGACACAATCATTAAAAGAAACCTTAACGAGCTTCTTTCCATGATCACACAAAAGAAAGGTCCATTCGAACCTGGATTTGTAGAAGAATGGTATGAGCGGTTCCTAGAATTAAGATAATACAAACAAAACCTGTTGAAACCATCAGCAGGTTTTCTGTTTCTTATGATTTTTATAAGATAATGAAGAGATTATTGCCATTAACAAACTTCGTAATTTTTTCCCTTTTCATTCACCTTTATCATCACTGAATACTTCTTCAGAAAAGTTAATCGGAATGAAAGGTGCCGACTCCTCGAAAATGGACTTCACATTTTCTTCGTGCGATGTCTTGCGACGGAGCATTCCTTATCCTGCTTAGATGAGTGAGAAGGTGAACCTTCAATGGCGCTTGGCTAGCGAAGGGGCTCACCGCTCACCCCTCTGGATAAGCGTGCACCTGTAATGGAGATTAACTCCTTCTATGTATTCTTACATGCTAAAGAAAACAGCAACAAAGGAAGACGGTGCACAAATTGGATAGCATTAAACGATACATGCAATTCGTTAAACCTTATAAGATGCAGATTGTATGGACGATTATCATTGGTTTGCTGAAGTTCGGCATCCCGCTTTTAACTCCGCTGATTTTAAAAATCGTTGTCGATGACATCATCGAGGCGGATCTGACACTTGCCGACAAAAAAGAGAAGCTATTTTACTTAATGGGCGGCGCATTTTTTGTGTTTGTCATTCTGCGGCCGCCAATCGAATATTTGCGTCAATATTACGCCCAATGGGTCGGCAGCAAAATATTATATGACATCCGTGACAGGCTGTTCGATCATATTCAAAAGCTAAGTCTCCGGTTCTATTCAAACAATAAGTCTGGTGAGGTAATTTCGCGTGTCATCCATGATGTCGAGCAGACTAAAACGTTTGTTATAACGGGTCTGATGAACGTATGGCTGGACATGGCCACCATCATTATCGCAGCTATTATCATGTTTTCAATGGACGTTTGGCTGACTATCGTCGCTCTGGCAATGCTGCCTTTTTACGGCCTTTCCGTAAAATTCTTCTACGCCAAACTGCGCAAGCTCACGAAAGACCGTTCGCAGGCGCTAGCTGAGGTACAGGGCCATCTCCATGAACGTGTGCAGGGGATATCGGTTATTCGAAGCTTCGCTCTGGAAAGCCATGAGCAGCAGCAGTTTGACCGCCGCAATCGGAATTTTCTCGATCGCGCGATGGATCATACAATTTGGAACGCGAAAACCTTTTCCGTTGTTAACACCATCACGGACATCGCGCCGCTGCTGGTCATTGGCTTTGCTGCATATGAAGCCATACAGGGCAACATCACACTCGGGTCACTCGTTGCATTCGTGGGTTACATGGACAGGCTGTACAATCCGCTGCGACGTCTCGTCAACTCATCAACTACCCTCACGCAGTCAATCGCTTCCATGGACCGGATGTTCGAGTTCATGGACGAAGAATATGACATTGTGGATGCGCATGATGCACGGCCTCTGCATCATGTAAAAGGCGAAATTATGTTTGACAACGTGAGCTTTCGCTACAACGAAGAGGAAGTAGATGTGCTCAAGCAGATTTCTCTTTCAATCCAGGCAGGAGAGACGGTTGCACTTGTTGGCATGAGCGGCGGCGGTAAGTCTTCGCTTGTTGGGCTATTGCCTCGTTTTTATGATGTGACGGGTGGAAGGATTCTGCTTGATGGCGAGAATATTAAAAGCTACCAGGTCCGTACATTGCGTGACAAGATCGGGATGGTGCTGCAGGATAATATTCTCTTCAGCGAATCGGTCAAAGCGAACATATTAATGGGGAATCCTGATGCGTCGGAAGAAGAAATCATCGCAGCGGCCAAGGCGGCAAACGCTCATGAGTTTATCATGAACCTGCCAGAAGGGTATGACACCAAAATCGGGGAAAGGGGCGTTAAGCTGTCAGGCGGTCAAAAGCAGCGTGTAGCCATCGCCCGTGTTTTCTTGAAAAACCCTCCGATCCTTGTTCTGGATGAAGCGACGTCCGCCCTCGATCTTGAAAGTGAGCAACTTATCCAGGAAGCACTTGAAAAGCTTGCAAAAGAGCGGACAACATTTATCGTGGCTCACAGGCTTGCCACCATTACACACGCGGATAAAATCGTGGTAATCGAACATGGGGAAATATCGGAAACCGGAACTCATTATGAACTGATGGAGCGCAAAGGCTCTTATTACGACCTTTTTACCGTACAGCAGCTAGACTAACCATGACGAATGAGCGCAGCCAATGGAACTCCAACGGCTGCGCTTTTTCATTTGGTTTCGACATTTTTTAAGACTTAAGATGCTATTATAATCGATCTTCTTTCGTTGAAATAAAGAAAAGGATTCACCATATTCCTATACAGCGACTACTACTTTGGTTCTATTTGTCTAATTTTCTGAAATTTTTTTATTGTCAAATTGTCAGATAAGTGTCATAATTCAATAAGATTTAGTCAAGGTTGGACAAACAACAAGAGAAAGGAGTGAGATCATGGGCAGTCCAGTGATTGAAGTGAAACAATTGCATACTTCATTCATGACGGATGACGGAGAAATCCCTGTTGTCAGCGGCATCGATTTTCATATTAATCCAGGCGAAGTGCTTGGTATTGTAGGGGAATCAGGATGCGGCAAGAGTGTCACGTCATTGTCGGTCATGGGACTCGTGCCATCCCCAAACGGCAAGGTCAGAGGAGAAATCCTGTTTAAAGGGGAAAATCTTGCTTCCGCATCCGAGAAAAGAATGCGGCAAATTCGTGGAAACGAGATAGCGATGATTTTTCAGGAGCCGATGACAAGCTTGAATCCGGTTTTCACAATCGGCGAACAGCTGATAGAGTCGTTAAGAATACATAGGAAATGGAACAAAAAGCAGGCGATGGCTAGAGCCGTTGAGATGCTGAAGCTAGTCGGCTTGCCGCGGGCAGAAGAGCTCGTGAAGGAATACCCGCATCAGCTTTCTGGAGGAATGAGACAGCGCGTCATGATCGCGATGGCGATGATCTGTGATCCGACATTGCTCATCGCGGACGAGCCTACAACAGCGCTCGATGTTACGATTCAAGCTCAGATTCTTGAACTGATGAAAAAACTGAACAAAGAAACCGACACAGCCATCATGATGATCACACACGACCTCGGTGTTGTAGCGGAGATGTGTGAACGCGTTGTGGTCATGTATGCGGGGAAAATTGTGGAGGAGGGAGACGTGAAAACGATCTTCCAAAACCCGAAACACCCTTATACAGTTGGTCTCATCCAGTCGGTTCCAGACATGAGGGAAAAGAAAGAACGCCTTTATTCGATTCCCGGAAACGTACCAAAACCCGGTTCCGTCAACTACGGCTGCCACTTTGCACCGCGCTGCGAGCATGCGATGCCTCAGTGCATTTCGGACACTCCGGCTCTAAAAGCGTTTGAGAATGGCCAGCAAGTAAGATGCTGGCTGTATGAGGACGGGAAGGGAGCGGAAGCCAATGACACAGCCATTAGTTAAAGTAGAAAACCTGAAAATGCACTTTCCGATCAAAGGCGGCGTCCTAGGCAAAACGGTAGGCGCTGTAAAAGCGGTTGACGGTGTATCCTTTTTCATCAATAAAGGGGAAACGCTTGGACTCGTTGGTGAGAGCGGATGCGGAAAATCAACGACAGGACGAGCGCTGCTCAGGCTGCTTGATCCGACAGACGGTAAAATCTTTTTTGAAGGCCGTGACATAACCGAGCTTTCAACGGGCGAGATGAGAAAGATGCGCCGCGAAATGCAGATGGTCTTCCAAGATCCGTTCGCATCGCTGAACCCGCGCCATACTGTTGAGAAAATTTTAGAAGAGCCTCTCATCGTTCATGGTGTGAAGGATAAAGCAGAACGCAAGCGGCGCGTGAAAGAGCTGCTTGAAGTGGTAGGGCTGAACAGCTGGCATGCGAAGCGTTATCCGCACCAGTTCTCTGGAGGACAGCGCCAGCGTATCGGCATCGCCCGTGCACTCGCTGTGAATCCGAAGCTGATCATAGCGGACGAGCCCGTTTCCGCGCTCGATGTTTCCATTCAATCTCAGGTGCTGAACCTGCTTCAGGATCTGCAGAAAGAATATGATCTCACGTATCTGTTTATCGCGCACGACCTTGGCGTTGTCCGCCATATCAGTGACCGTGTCGGAGTCATGTATTTGGGTAACATTGTTGAACTCGCCGACAGTGAAGAGCTGTACGATCAGCCGATGCATCCTTATACTCAGGCGCTGCTCTCGGCGGTTCCGATACCGGATGTGGAGCACAAGAAAGAACGAGTCATCCTGCAGGGCGATGTGCCGAGCCCGTCTAATCCGCCGAAAGGCTGTCCGTTTCATACGCGATGTCCTCAGGCAATGGATACATGCGCTTCCGTGAAACCCGTTTTACAAGAAATTCAGCCAGGCCACTACGTTGCTTGCCACCTTTATGAGTGACAAAAGCACGTACATATAAAAATAGGCATGTTCATCAAAAAAAACTAAGAAGAAACAGGGGGAAAGAAGATGAAGAAACATCTATTAGTGATCTTTGCTTGCTTGCTCGCTCTTTCTGTCGGTCTTGCCGGATGTTCTGAGGGCGGCGGTAAAGAAGGCGGAAGCAGCAAAGGCGGAACGATGATTTATGGACGCGGCGGTGACTCGGTTGCCCTTGATCCAGCAGTCGTAACAGACGGAGAATCTTTCATCGTCACAGAACAGATCTTTGAAAACCTTGTACAATACGGAAAAGATAACACAGAAATTGAAGCAGGTCTTGCTAAGAAATGGGAGATCTCTGAAGACGGTCTTACGTACACGTTCCACCTCGAAGAAGGCATAAAATTCCACGATGGCACTGACTTTAACGCAGATGCGGTTGTCGAGAATTTCAAGCGCTGGTCAACAAGCAAGGACGAAGCGAAATTCGCTTACTATCCTTCTATGTTTGGCGGTTTTGAAGGTGACGAAGGACACGTGATTAAAGAAGTAAAAGCTGTAGACAAGAAAACGGTTGAGTTCACGTTAACTCGCCCGCAAGCTCCATTCTTGAAGAACATCGCTATGAGCCCATTCGCGATTGCAAGCCCGAAAGCGTTTGCTGACGGTGACAAGTTTGCGAAAAATCCTGTCGGAACGGGACCTTTTAAGTTTAAATCTTGGAAGCCAAACGATACGATTGAATTGACAGCGAACGAAGATTACTGGAAAAAAGGTCTTCCTAAGCTCGGCGGCGTCAAGTTCAAGGTGATCAAGGACAACGCTGCTCGTCTTAACGCAGTAACTAAAGGCGAGATCGACTTGATGGACGGCTTAAACCCTAGTGATCTAGGAAAAGTAAAAGACAACAACAAGCTTCAAGTGTTCGAGCGTCCTTCTATGAACGTAGGATATTTCGGATTTAACACAGAAAAAGCACCTTTTGATAAAAAAGAAGTACGTCAGGCGATCAGCCACTTGATCAATAAGCAGGAGCTTATCGATAACTTCTACGCTGGCACAGCTGAACCTGCGAAGAACCCGATGCCTCCTTCAATCGGCGGCTACAATGACGCCATTCAAGATTACGAGTATAACGTTGATAAAGCGAAAGAGCTATTGAAGAAAGCTGGATACGAAAAAGGCTTCAAGATGGATCTATGGGCGATGCCTGTAGCACGTCCATACATGCCGGACGGCCAAAAAGTTGGAGAAGCGATTCAAGCCTCTCTTAAACAAGTTGGCATTGAAGCAAAAATCGTAACATTCGAGTGGGGCACTTACTTGGAGAAGGTTCAGGCTGGTGAAGCACCAACGTTCATGCTTGGATGGACAGGCGACAACGGTGATGCGGATAACTTCCTTTACACGCTTCTTGATAAGGACACAATCGGCTCTAACAACTATGCACGCTATAACAACGAAGAAGTTCATAAGCTTCTCATTGAAGCACAGCAGCTTTCTAATGAAGATGAGCGTAACGAGCTTTACAAAAAAGCACAGGAAATCATTCACGAAGATGCACCATGGGTTCCTCTTGTACACTCTAAGCCACAGCTAGTTGGCGCTAGCTCAGTTAAAGGATTCGTACCTCATCCGACTGGATCTCAGTCATTTGTAGACGTATCCATCGACTAATTGCAGTACATTCGGGAGTATGGGGATTTCCGCATACTCCCTCTTTTTATGGTCCAAAAGCCGAAATGCCTTAAGAGAGGTGAAAGAGAATGTTTGCTTATACTATTAGAAGATTAGCATCACTCGTTCCTGTCCTGCTCGGAATGGTCTTCATCGTATTCATGATGATCCGTGCGATACCCGGCAATCCGGCACAGCTCATTCTCGGCCAGCAAGCGACAGAGAGAGCAGTAGCTGCATTGACGAAGGAGCTCGGACTTGACCAGCCTTGGCACACCCAGTTCTGGGCTTACTTTACAGGACTTTTTAAAGGAGATCTTGGTGTTTCCTTGAAAACAAACACACCGATCGCCGAGGAAATCTGGCCGTACTTAGCGGCGACAATCGAACTGTCGCTTGCTGCGATGCTAATCGCCGTCGTGATCGGCGTGAACGCAGGTATCGTTTCCGCATGGTTCCAAAACTCTTGGTTCGACTATTGTGCGATGGTACTTGCCCTTGTTGGCGTATCCATGCCGATCTTCTGGCTCGGATTGATGGAGCAATATATCGTGGCTATCCAGTGGGACCTTCTACCGACGACCGGCCGTGATAATATACGAGATTCAGTGGATCCAGTCACACATCTTTATTTGATCGATACGCTTCTAAACGGACGCTTTGATCAATTTATTGAAGTCATCAAGCACTTGATTCTGCCAGGAATCGCGCTCGGAACGATTCCAATGGCCATTATTGCCCGTATGACACGCTCTTCCATGCTCGAAGTGATGCGTTCGGATTACATCCGTACAGCACGCGCAAAAGGGATGAGAATGTTCTGGGTAGTCTACAAGCATTCCTTGAAAAATGCACTGATCCCTGTTGTCACGGTAATCGGGCTTCAGATTGGACTGCTGCTAGGCGGCGCTATCCTGACAGAGACCATTTTCGGCTGGCCAGGAATCGGCTCTTACATTTATGAGGCAATCTCGTACCGCGATTATCCGGTCATTCAATCAGGGATCCTCGTCGTTGCTGTTATTTTCGTACTCATTAACCTGGCTGTAGATCTGCTATATGCAGCGATCGATCCAAGAATCAAGTATAAGTAGGAGGGATGGACATGGCAGAAGCATTGCAGAATACCCCGCCGATGCTGCCGCCTGACATGGCGCGCCCGGCTGAGGAAAAAGCGGTATCTCCCTGGAGGGAAGCCTGGAGAAGCTTCCGCAAAAACAAACTGGCCATCGTTGGTCTTTCCATCGTTGCGTTTTTTATTTTGCTTGCCATTTTTGCACCGCTGATCGCACCATATGATTATGATGCACAGAAGCTGCCGAACAAGAACCTTGCTCCATCAGCTGAGCATTGGTTTGGCACAGATGAATTCGGGAGAGATATTCTAACACGAATCATTTACGGCGCACGAATCTCGTTATGGGTCGGCTTTTTATCGGTGGCAGGCTCCGTCGTTGTAGGATCTGCGCTCGGCATTATCGCGGGCTATTACGGAAGATGGGTGGATGCCGTCATCTCTCGCATTTTCGATATCCTGCTCGCATTTCCAAGCATCCTGCTCGCGATCGCCGTAGTGTCTGTTCTTGGACCGTCGTTGAAGAATGCGTTGATTGCCATCGCCATCATCAACGTGCCAACGTTCGGACGACTGCTGCGTTCCCGTGTTCTTTCGGTAAAAGAGGAAGAATACATTACAGCAGCAAAAGCGATCGGCATGAAGGATTCCCGCATACTGCTGCATCACATTTTGCCGAACAGCTTAGCCCCGATCATTGTAACGGGTACGCTTGCCGTTGCGACAGCGATCATCGAAGCGGCAGCTCTTGGTTTCCTAGGGCTTGGAGCGCAGGCACCCACCCCAGAGTGGGGCAAGATGCTCGCAGATTCCCGCAACTATATCATTGAAGCGCCATGGACAGTTCTTTTCCCTGGCCTCGCGATTATGCTGACGGTGTTGGGCTTTAACTTGATGGGTGACGGACTGCGCGATGCGCTGGACCCTCGAATGAAGAATTAATGTGTAAAAAGAGGCATTCTTGACAGTAAAGTGCGGTCAGTGATGCCTCTTTTGTGTTATTTCGCAGACATTTACTCGCAATTTGTCCAGCGCGGCGGCTGCGACACGTTTACGGCTGGCAAATGAGAGGGTGAGGGCGAGTTGAACGTATGTGCGGCCGAGTTCCAGCAACTTGCGGGCTAACCAGCCACTTGCAACTGACTTTCCGTAATTTAACATCTGCCCCGCTGCGGGTCCGCATCCTCAAACCAGTTAACCACGCAAAAAAAGTCCTTGCGGGCCTCATTTCAGCCAGCAAGGACTCTCTTATTCCTGATTCTGCGACAGCGGAATCTCTTCATCATCCACATGGTGATTTTTATAGCTTTCTATCAGTCTGTTCAAGTGGCTGAGATGATCGCTGTAATCAATGATAAGCGCGAAAACAGGGAAGAGGTGCAGCCATTGATCATTCAGATCCCCGTCTGGCTTATAATAGCCGAGGAATGAGTTCATCACCGACTGTTTGCTCTCACAGATCTCATCGACCAGCGCGACACAATGGTCAGCGCGAATCTTATCGGTATATTTCAGCAATATCTGCTCATGGTAGTTTGTCAGACAGTCGAGCTGAACCTGCACGAGCTCCTGCAATTCTTCCGGCATCTGATACAGCTCGTTTTCATGGCGGTGCAGGCTTTTCAACAGTTCGCGCGCTTTGTTTGTCGTTGAAATCATCTGCCGGTAAAGGACAAGCTTGCGTCCTTTCGTATAATGGTTCCGGCGGAAGTATGTGCGCTCTTCTTTATAAAAGAGATAGAACTGATTCATTTTGATGCTGCTTTCTTTCAGCCGCTCGACTTCTTCCTTTAGAACAGTATGTTCAGAAGCATGACGTGTGAGCATACGCATCCATTTAATGATTTCATCGGTATGGCTGGAGATCTTATAAAAAAGCTTGGCTTCGTATTTCGGCGGCATGAACACAAGATTGACGATAAACGCGGAAACCACACCGAGCATGACGAGCAAGAAGCGCTCTAGCGCGAAGGTGATGAAGTTGTCCGACTGGCTTTCCATAATGACGATGACGGTCACGATGGCAAGGGGGATCGTCGATTCAATCTTGAGTTTCAAGTTGGCGGCAATGACAAGTACCACAACAAAGCCGACAACAAATGGATTGGTGCCAAATAAAAGTACAAAGATAATAGCAAAAGCCGCGCCGATCAAGTTACCTTGTATTTGTTCTAAAATTGTCTGAAACGACCGGTAAATGGATGGCTGGATGGCAAAGGTTGCCGCGATGGCCGCGTACACAGGCGCATCAAGGTGAAGGAAGATTGCTAAATAAATCGATAATGTAATCGCTAAGCCCGTTTTGATCATGCGGGCACCAAGTTTCATTAGATTGTAAAAGTCCCTTCTATCGGTTATTGATAACCTTTTTTAACTGAAACAATATACAATGTTTCGAAGCTTTTATCAAGTACATCTTACGCATTGCAGCCGTATAAGTTTCATAGTTACAGTATAGCCAAAATGGGAAAAAAAGAAAGACAGATGAAAACGCATCCGCTGTAATAGGAAGCCGTTCTCTTTTGAGGTACCCGCATAGCAAAAAGGAAATAAAAACTATCATGAGCGGTCCTCTCCCAACCCCCGCATGAAAATGGGAATGCGGTGACTATACTGAAGATGACACAAACAGTTCCAGTACGTGGCTTTTTA